>JAPLDV010000886.1 GCA_026391235.1 Bacteroidia bacterium
ACCTACATCTCCCCAAGTGCGCGTTCTAGGCTTTGCTCCTAGCACCTTGCGTGTATCGGACGCATGCTCTACCTGAATGAGCTAAACGCGCATACTAAATTTTTCTTCTGCTAACAACCTATAGCATCGTTTATAATTCGGCCCAGTATCAACCATACCAAAATTTTAAGTCCGCGCAGTTGGAATTGAACCAACATGTAACCGGATTAGCTTTTCGACCGCTTATCAGGCGGAGAGCATATGCGCGGAAGGCGGAATTGGTTGGGCGGTTACCCCTATTGCGTTAGATATCATTAGCAATATACTCTTGCGTCCTATATTGGACGGCGTGCAACCTTACACTACAATTCCATAAACGGAAAGTAAGCGATTTGAACGCTTATGTCCTTTTGGGACGCATTGTTTAGCAAACAAGCCCGGCACACCAATCTCCGGCGACTTTCCATATGTCTAGATTCTAAAGAGAATTTTCTGCACCGTTGGCGTTGCCGTTTCCAGTGCTGTCTATGACGCCCAACCATTCCTCGCGGGATTCTCAGTAGGGGAGTCTGAATCTAGACGTTATGATATATGTTGTAGTATCCGCAGTCAATCAACTTCAAATTCAAAATGATAAATGACAACCAAATTCCGGGAGAGTGGTCACCATTCTTAGAAATATTCAAGTCTATACAAAAAATAGTTATGCTAGATTTCCATCCCCAGAATACTGGCCAATTCCATTCCCAAGCCATTTTTTGTTTCATGTGACCTCCGTTATTGTTAACACCCCTGGCAGGAATCGAACCCGCATTTATCCACTTATGCACCCATCGCTTAGAAGGCGCGGCCAATACAGGGGTAAGAGAGGCGACTCAGAATCAAACTGAGAGATAGAAATTTTGCAGATTTCCGTGTTAGTCATTTCACCACCGCCTCTAGTGTATTTTTGTCAAATTCTTTAATTCTTTCTTTCAATTCTTGTAATGAAATACTAGATTTACCGTTCTTTCTATTATTGTCTAAATGTAGCATCAATCTACAATTTGCCGGATGACTCATAATTTTTGGATCTATTTTCTGTTTAAATCCATCTTTAATAGAAAACATATGGTCACGTGATACACCATCTAAGTTATCACCCCGATTTTTTGCTTTATACATTCCACTGTTCTTCAATAAATTGAAATCAAAGCAATTTGAATAACCGCTCAAGGAAAATTTAAATTCACATGCGGGACGATAATATTTGTAATATTCTAATTTACATTTTTCACACAAACCTTTATACTTTTCTTTTTTACCACCACAATTCTTACAACCAATATATCGCCTAGCTAATTGGCTTGGTAACTTATGTTGTTTCTGCAATTCAAGCCACTCACCGAGAGTTATTCCAAGCTTAGTAGCTCCTCCCTTAGCAGCAATCATTTTATAATCCGTAGTTTTCCAAACTAATTTCATTTTTTTAGACTTCAAAATTGAATTACTAATTTTTCCCTTGGTTGGTTCACTCTGAACTCTACTATGAGCACATTTAGACGAACAAAACCGACCAGTTGCATATTTTCCAAAATTTTCAGTAAATGTTTCACCGCATTTTTCACATATCATAAAAGTTCTCCACTATTTAGGTACATATATAAATAGTATCGAACCTATGAAAAAAGATTGACAATTTGCCACTTCACCACCGGAACATAAAAAGCCCCCTGCGAGAATCGAACTCGCTCAAAATCCTGCTTACGAAGCAGGCGCAATCCCACTATGCGAAAGAGGCATTTTACAGCTCCGACGAGAGGATTCGAACCTCTGGGATTTTACTCCGCAAAATTAACAGTTTTGTACCATTAGCCACTCGGTCACGTCGGAATACAATGCATCTTGTAGGAGTCGCACCTGCTGTCCCCGCTATGTCAAAGCGGTATGTTAACTGTTACACCAAAGATGCGCAACTGAGAAAGAAAGCCCATGTCGGCGTGCTTTCTTTTATCCAACAACGCCACCTACTCTGTTTCAAGCTGGTTTGCTGGAACTCTATGGACAATATAAATCTCTCATCGTTTTTATGATCACTATTATACAATGGGTCTTGCTTTGTTCGGATGTGCCGCAAGACGAGCGCCTCCAAATTTATACCGTCCATAATACTTGAACAATCCGTGGCCGCGATTCTGGTTTATGTCATCATCTGTCTCACCCTTACGAGTGGTCACGTTAGTGACTGCACCAACCCGGCCTCATAGAATGAAACTTATCTCGGCCTGTTTGGCTTGCATACCCCAAGAATAAATTCACTCTTGTATATTGTAGTCCAAGCGACTTACGTCTCCTACACGTTTCGGGCATGTCGCGAATTTCCTCAACCTATTTGACTCCCCTTAAACTGGCGGACCATTCACCAGCTAGACATATTATGAATGCTGGCAGGATTTTTATCATCAAATAGACTGCGATGACTCGATTGTTCAAATTGAATGACCAGACTGACGCCCATCTGTTTTGCGACCCTGAAGGTAAGCGGCTTTCAGTTTTATACTGGTCAAGTGCCGAGCGAGGGATTCGAACCCCCAGCGTTTCTTATGTGGAAGCTCTACAGGCTTCTGCCATCACCAATTAGGCGAACTCGGCGTTATCCAAAATATCTATCTTTCCAGCTATTGTTTTCAAAACACACAATGCGTCCGAACGGATTTGAACCGTCAACATCTGGATTCGGAATCCAGCAATCTATCCAATTGAATTACGGACGCGGAGAATAATGCCCTCGGAGGGACTTGAACCCCCGCTTCCTTCCATTACGGCTACACAGGTTCGAAGCCTGGCCCGATACGAGGGCGAGTGAGTTAGTTGTCACTACAGCGTATTAAACCACGCTTGGCAATGTATGGATTAGTTAACCTAAGTTAACCCCGTAGAACCTTGGCTGTTTGTCCAGTGTGCGGACGCCGTCTATTCACCGACTATTAACTGTCTAATACAGGAATAGCCTCCACAGTAACCAGCAGCCCATTCGGCGATTATGACGTTCGCCTATTACCGTCAACTAACTCAGTCTTTACTCTTATCTTCAGCTTCACCTAGTAGTCGGATAATCATACCGATACCTCTAGATGCCATAGCAAGAATTGATGCTTTTCTTTTTGGTGGTGCTTTTTTCTTTGGTGTCATATGATTCTCACAATAGAGGAAATATGACCTTTATTAGTGCTGACGCATCGAAATACCCGGTGAGAGAATTGAACTCCCGCAGCTGCGACGTAAACGCAGTGCACTACCATTATGCAAACCGGGCATAAACATAGTGTGCTGTTACGCTAAAGAACCGACTATTTTTATCCGCTCTATGTACGGTAGTGATTCACTCTTTAAAAGATGGCTGCCTCTAAGCCCACTTTCTATGTTAATGGATGACAACTAACGAGCTTTTGCCAGGTTCATGCGACATACATTACGGACAGAGATAGAATCTTAGTCGTCATCCGTCTTGGTCACTATTGCGAAGCTAGCTAGACTGCAATAGATATTCCTACTGTCAAGCTGCAGTTGGTGCATAAACCGTTTTCATCAGTTGTCAATAGCGGCTTGCTGAGTTACACAGCCTCTCTACGTTATGAGCGTAACGTGACATTGGTTCACTTAGCCGCGATAAGTTCTAATTTTCCAAACTATGCCATACCGGCGTGCCCATTTTCGTACTGCATTATCCGATACACCATACATCTTTCCTATATGAGTCCATGGTATTTTTTGGAATATCAAATCTTCTAGTGTTTTTTTATCAGTTCGGCCGAATGTTTCTTTTTTTGGTTTAATAATATTACTAGCAATTTTAGCTTCACGCTTTTGTATTAGAAACAGCGTTTGACATTGTTTGGTACAAAATTTTTGCTTTTTATTTTTTGTGACAAACTCAATTTTACACCCCAAACATTCTACAACCATATTTGTACTCGGAAAGCGCTGTAAATCAAATTCAGTTATGCCAGCATGATGTTCATGATGACAATTCGCGCACAAAAGAATACATTTTTCTAACTCTTTCAACACCAGTTCCCATCTATACGACATTATTCTACTTGGTGACCATTTTTTTGTAGTTGGATCTATATGATGAAATGTCAACGCTGCTAAACATTTACTATATCCACATTCTTGACATTTTCCTCCAAAATGTTCAACCGCCCGTTCTTTTTGTCTGTTACGAAATCGAACTGATTTATTTAAACTTTTCATATATTTCTCCATAAAGGTAATCATATATAAATAGTTCAATTATATTTCAAACAGTGAATCAATCTCGAACCAATGTGGTGGCCGTTGCTATATTCCCGCGATAAGTTGCCACCCAGGGATTCGAACCCTGATACACAGCGTCAGAGGCTGCGGTCCTAAACCGTTGAACGAAGCGGCAATGGAGGAGCTGTCTGTTGATTCAGGCCCTGCGGCCGCAGGCGTTTCTAAGTCGCAGCTCCATGTTAAAGAGTAAGTGGCAGGACCGAGAGTCTCCTGCATTACAAGTC
>JAPLDV010000636.1 GCA_026391235.1 Bacteroidia bacterium
AACCGGTATGTGCCCAGATTGGTCCTGCAAAGCCCGCCAGGCCCCGGCTTCCCTCGTTTGCATTGAATACTATCCTGATTGAATCGGATGCTGACGGAAACATCGGATCGCAGGTGATGACCTGGCCTCTAATAGTCAGGATATTACTAAGGATTCCTGTCAGTATGAGTAAGATCGTTTTAGAAGTTGACATAAATTAAGTTAAATTAAAAAGCCCGGTTTTAGGACCGGGCTTTTCGTTAAACCAAAAATTATTTTATTATAATCTTTTCTGTGCGCCGTGTCCCGTCCAGGGAAACAAAATTAAGGAAATAAACTCCCGATTGGAGGTCACTGGTCGAAATTTCGACATGTGCACCGGGTGTTTTAACCGTTTTCACATCCTGTCCCAAGATGCTTGTTATCACAATCCGGTCAACTGATTCTGAATTCAGGATCACCAGTTTGTCTCTTACCGGGTTCGGGAAGAATGAAATGGAATTCAAAACATCTGACTGAACGCTGGTCGGAACATCATAAAAATGATGTACGATTTGATATCCATAGGTGACAGTATATTTGCGGTTTGGTAATGTGCTGGCTGGAGGATACTCGGAAGTGTCCCAGTTGGCATTTATGCGGAACTTGTATTCAAGCGCGTCTGCCGGTTTGACATTATCGATCTTTATTTCGTAAATATTACCCCCTAAGCCGGCCATGTGTGCTGATCCGGCCCATCCATTCATACTGCCGGCTACATCAACAAAATCGGTAGCAGCAATAAAAGTTCCAGCCGTGACAGCTTTTGTCATATCGACCGTGAAACTCAGTCTGGTATTATAAGCCAGGCTAACCACCTGATTTCCTGCCACCGGGGTCAGTTCACGATTAGGTCCGGTGCCTGGGGGGAATTCAGAGGTATCCCAATTAGCATTAAACCTGAATTTGAATTCATATTTTGTTCCGGCTGTAAGGTCAACTGAAATCGTATACACATTCGGATCCGCAGTTACAACCAGTTGATATTGTCCAGCTGGTGGTCCCCACCCGTTAAAGGAACCGGCTACATCTATGAATTCGGATGCCGGGTTGAAAAGAGCGTTGGCAATTGGATAGGTCATATCCAGCTTGAACTCTACTTTGCATGGAATAGCAATCGGGTCATTGTTCCACCAGTCGTTAAATGTGTTCGGTCCGCCAAGTGCCTTAAAACTGCGTGTAACGGTTTCATTAACACCACTGTTGATACGATAATGGTATGCATAAGTGGAATCCTTTACCAGGCCGGTCTCAACCTTTACAAAATATATCGAATCTGAATTGAATTCAGCATCCAGATCGAGCATGTCATAGACCCCTAACCCATCAATAACCAAATAAGCTTTGTCAACACCCCCGATAAAATCTCCGGCTTCGGCGATTTTCTTCATATTCAGGTTAAAGTTGCCAACGGGATCACTACTGACATATTTCAGCGGAACCTGAAAATCCTTGCAGGCTCCATCTCCCTGGTCTTTTCCTTCAGCATCCCAGCCATTTCCATTATTAAATACACAGGAAATGCCGATAAAAATCCCGTCATCGGCAGTAACCTTGTAGTAATCGGCCGGAACAAAAGTGATAGAATAGGTGTCGTCACCGTTGTTGGTGAGTTTAGTGGTGTAACCACCGCCGGGTGTGGCATTGTAGTCTACACCGGGAGCCCCCCAGCTATCCCAGGTGGTACCCAGTTTTTTAATCGCCGAGTGCATGGCAACCTGGGCAAGGCCAAGCAAATTAACTTTTCCAGACGGTGTACATGCTAGTTTTGCATTGAAAGTCAGCTTAATCTGATCAAAAGCAGTAGCCCCTTCAGGTTCGATCGTTATGGCGGCTGGCATCGATTGTGCAAAGGCTCCGGTAAACATCCCCGACATGGCCAGAACCATCATCAATTTGTGTAAAGTTTTTTTCATAATCATATGAGTTAAGTTATAATTGTTGATCTTTTCAAATTTACATAAAAAAGACCTTGATATCACCCAATCCGTTCACCAACTTTCAAATACTTTAATTCCGACCCTCTTGTGATGGCCTGTTTTGACTATTTCAATCGTTTGCACCGGGTGCATTGCCCTCCGGCGTTTTTTTTCCGGAGATGCCGTCAAACTCAATCATAAAGAGCTTTTTCAGCCGATAAATCAAGGGATTAACGAATCAGGGAAGGGCAGAATTGGTTGAACAGGAACAGTTGTCATCAATTCCCGGGGAATTCTTCGCTCCAACTGAATTATAAAGGGAAACCAGAGATTTACAGGGCAAAAACTTAATACCTTTACAGCCTTCAAACGATTTCTTGAAAATTAATATGCTCAGGAGGTTAGTCACCATAAAAGATCTGGCGCTGGAGTTGGGGATCTCTCCTTCAACGGTTTCAAAAGCCCTGAAGAATCATCCAGCCATCAGTGAAGAAACCCGGTCAAAGGTTAATGAATTGGCTAAACGGCTCAATTACAAGCCAAATGCAATTGCATTAAGCCTGCGAAGCAGCAAAACCAAAACCCTGGGATTAGTGATTCCGGAAATTGTGCACCATTTTTTCTCCTCGGTAATCTCCGGAATAGAAGACTTGGCTTATGATGCCGGATACAACGTAATGATTTTTCAGTCCAATGAATCTTACAACCGGGAGGTCATGGGAATTCAGGCTCTTTTGGCAAGCCAGGTTGAAGGCATTCTGATCTCTTTGTCGAAAGAAACTCGCAATTGCGAACATCTGCAGAATGCTCTTGATCTTGGAATACCGCTTGTCATGTTTGACCGGGTATCAAAGGATCTCGAAACTGACAAGGTGACGGTTGATGACTACCAGGGAGCTTACCATGCAGTAACCCATTTGATCCGTATCGGTTGCCGGAGAATTGCACACCTCAGCGGGCCTCCCGGATTGGATATCGCCGATCTTCGGAAATCCGGATATGTTCAAGCTTTACTGGACAATAACCTCGAATTGGACAGGAATCTGATCATGTATTGCGATAATTTTAAGCAGGCCCGTATACGCACTAAACAGCTCATGAATCTTCCCAATCCGCCGGACGCGATTTTTTGTGTAAACGACCATACCGCTACCGGAGTTGTAAAATCGCTGCATGAGTTAGGCATTCAGATTCCTGATAAAGTATCGGTGATCGGATTTAGCAATGAGGATATTTCACAGGTCACCCATCCGGCATTAACTACGGTTGATCAGCATGGATATTTGATCGGACAGGCTTCGATTCAGCTGCTCCTCGATCGTCTGATGACCCAGGGATCAGACCTGCCGTTTATTCATCATGAGATAAAGACCGAACTGGTACTTCGCGATTCAACCAGAATGACCAGCCCGAGAGGCATCAGGTAAAAAAAAAGAATTTCTGTTGCAATCGTTTGAAATTTGAATTTTACGGTGCCAAAGGTTTGTTTTACAACCCTTTTTATCCTGGCCGGTTTGTTTAATTCCGATTTTTTTTCAAAATTTGATAGTTAATCAGTGTTAAAACAGTAACAACCTAAATACAAAAAATTATGTCGAAGACTTTACAAAAGTTTATCCTGTTTCTGGCGCTATTCATGGGAACATGGAGCGGTTTTGCGCAGAACGTAACGGTTACAGGAAAGGTTACCGATAATCAGAATGGTACGGTGATCGGTGCCTCCGTGGTCTTGTTGGGTACAACTGTCGGCTCTGCAACAGATGTCGACGGCAAGTACCTTATCAGTAAGGCTCCTGCCGGAAATTTTACCATCAAGGCATCATGTATCGGCTATAAGCCTTTTTCGCAGAACGTGACTCTGCTAAACAACCAGACCGCCACTTATAATTTTGTTCTTGAACCTGATGTGATGAACATGGAAGAGCTGGTTGTGGTAGGGTACGGATCTAACCGCAAGAGGAATATTACCAGTTCCATATCGACTATCAAAGCGAAGGAACTCGCGAATATTTCAGTCCCATCCTTTGAAGCAGCCTTGCAGGGACGCTCTTCAGGGGTTCAGGTAACTTCGGATAACGGTCTGGCAGGAGCTCCGATAACTATCCGGATTCGTGGAACATCCTCACTCTCTGCCAGCAGTCAGCCATTGTATGTTGTTGACGGTGTGCCGATGATAACCGGGGATTTTGGCGCTTCCGGATTTGCAGACGGGACGAATTCCCTCTCTTTAATCAACCCTGCCGACATTGAATCCATCGAGATTTTGAAAGATGCCTCTGCTGCTGCAATATATGGCTCCCGGTCGGCAAATGGTGTCGTTCTGATTACAACCAAAAGCGGATCAGAAGGTAAATCTGAAATCAATGCATCCTATTATGCAGGTGTCACTGATGTTACACACCGGCTTGATTTGCTTTCCGGTCCTGAATACCTGAAAATGGCAAAGATGGCCTGGGCAAATACACCCGGAAAAGATACCTTAAATGACTACAAGGCATTCTATGATGCCCTCCCGTTCGGGATAACAAGGGGAATTGCGGATTCCACCAATACCGATTGGCTGCAAGAGATGCTCCGCCCCGGGATGGTTCAGGAAGCCAACTTTAATATGCGTGGCGGGAACCAGAAAACGACATATTATGTCGGCCTTACTTATCGCGATGACAAAGGAATACTCCTGAACAACTCCTTTAACCGGACCTCTGGCCATATCGATATCACGCACAAAGCGACCGACCGGTTTACGATGGGTGCCAAAATGATTTTGACAAATACTCAGAACCACCGGGTTCAAACCGGCTGGGCTGGTGGTTTAGGAACAGCTCAATCGCGCAGTTTACCTATCATGCCGGTCAAAAATAGTGACGGAACCTTTTATGCACCCACAAGCGGGACCAATCCGGTTGCATTTGAAAACAATACAGAACAGGTCCAGGATGCTACCTCAATAATGACCAACATTTTTGGCGAGTATAAATTTGCCAAATGGTTGAAATTCCGTACAGAATATGCGCTAACTAACATGTTTCAAAGGGAATCCCGCTGGATTGGCAAACTGACCCAGGAGAATGACTGGGCCCAGGATCGACGGGTTAATGTGAATAACTGGTACACAAACAACTATTTCAGTTTTGATAAAACTTTCGCCGAGAAACATGAGCTTAATGCGATGGTTGGGATGTCAGCTGAAAAAAGCTATCAGCGCGACAATGAATACTGGGCACAAAATATGGCAAATCCTTCACTTCATAATCCGGGAAGCGGAACCTTAAAAGGTGGCACGGCATACGAAGGCGGTTTCTCATTCATGTCATACTTTGCCAGAGGTAATTATGCCTATAATGGAAAATACCTGCTTTCAATGAGCCTTCGCCGGGATGGTTCATCGCGATTTGGTCCGGATAACCGGTTCGGATGGTTCCCGGCTGCTTCAGTCGGCTGGATTATTACCGATGAACGTTTTATGAGAGGTGTTCTTCCTGTTTTGTCATTCCTGAAATTAAGAGGCTCATACGGGATGACCGGTAACGCTGCAATCGGTAACTACCGGTATTTCGGGTCCTATTATTCCACACAGTATAACAGCGAATCAGGAATTGGGACGGGAAATATCGCCAATCCCAACCTGGGATGGGAAAAGGTATCACAATTTGACGCAGGGCTGGATTGGGGCATTTTCGCAGGCAGAATTGCCGGAGGCATCGATTGGTATTATAAGTTGACAACGAACATGCTGCTGAACGTCAATATTCCGGAGACCAGCGGATCATCATCGGTGACACGGAATGTGGGTTCTATGATGAACAGAGGAATAGAAATATTCATTACCTCTAACAATCTGACTGGTAAGTTAAAATGGAAAACCGAATTGAATCTTGCACGAAATCTGGTAAAATGGGCTGGGATCGATCCTGCAACCGGAAGCGAACTTTTTATCAACCAGGAAACCGGATTGCCTACATCTGAATACAACTTTGCCAGGGATGCTATAGTTACCGGAAATCCTTACCCGGATTTCTTCGGCGGCATGAATAACACTCTGGCATGGAAGAATTTTGATTTAAGCGTAATGTTAACCTGGGCCTACGGCCAGGAAGTTTATCGTGATGACGCCAAATTCCTGGAAGGCGGTATTGACGGAAACTGGAATCAGACTACCAAAGTTCTCGATGCCTGGACTCCGGAGAATACCAATACAAATGTTCAAAAACTGACCTGGCAGCCCGACAATCGAAACTATAATTCAACACGTTACCTTGAAGATGGTTCCTACCTGAGGTTGAAAGATTTGACTTTTGGTTACAGCCTATCACTATCACTATTTAACCGTAAAAATCTGCTAAAATGAAAACAATTAAATACTTAAGCATAATCCTATCTGTTTTGGCGGTTTTTTCCTCCTGTGAAAAAATATTGGACATGAAACCCAAAATGGACTTGTCCGACAAAACAGCCCTGACCACCACTTTTGGTCTCCAGGCTGCGTTAATCGGTGCCTATGACCGGCTTCAGGGCGGTGACCTGTATGGAGGGCGAATCTGGGTTGCCGGTGATATGATCGCCGGAAATGTTAAAATATCCGGGCAACAAAATACCGTTTACGAAGAACTCCAGATGCTTAACAAAACCATGTCGGCCGATAATCGTATCACCGCGAGTTTCTGGTCGAATGCCTATTTTACTATCAACCTGGTCAATAACGTAATCAAGGAGATACCTAATGTTACCGATTTTGATATAACAGCTAATAAGAACCGCCTGGAAGGCGAATGTTTATTTATACGTTCCTTGCTATATTTTGACATGGTCCGTTATATTGGCAATCCGGTTACCGGTTTAGGAGTCCCTTACCTGAAAGAACCTACCGGTATCGATGTCAGACCTGTTCGCGATAATCTGGAAACCTGCTATCAGAATATCATTGCCGACCTTACCCGGGCAGCAGAATTGTTGCCGGCCACCAACAATGACCGGGCGACGAAATGGGCCGCCAAAGCCCTTCTGGCAAGAGTTCTGTTCTACCAGGGCGACTATGCCGGATCTGCACAGGCTTGCACCGATGTCATCACTGGAGGAGGGTTCTCTCTTGAACCTCAGATAATCAGCAATTACTCGGCTACAAAGTCCAAAGAAATGATCTTTGGCATCATGAGTACCGAAGCAGATGGTTCATGCGGCACCCTGAACGGCTATTACCGATTCAAATCATCCGGGAAATTTTCACCATCGAACGATTATATCCAGATGCTGGCAAATGAAAAAAGTGCTGGTGACAACCGGGTTCTACAATTGTATGAAAATATTGATGGTAAGGTCTTTACCAAAAAGTTTGATGACCGGTATATGAATGTGCCGATTCTGAGGCTTTCTGAGATGTACCTGACACGTGCTGAAAGCAGGGTTAATAT
>JAPLDV010000613.1 GCA_026391235.1 Bacteroidia bacterium
GGTTGGAGTCATTCCGAAACGTAAAATGGCCCATTTCCCTGCAGGAGCGTCCCACTGCAGATTCCCGTTGGCATCCATAAACTGGCTGACATCGATTATTTCACTTTCCGGGATTCCTTTATCGGGCACATTGCTGTTAACCTGCTTATCCCAAAGATAAGTTCCCCAGGTGGGAAAAGGGGTCGGATGCATTTTCCCCAATTGTTTTTCAACGTACTTCTCAAGCAGAATTTCCTCCGTAATAATAACTTCAGCAAATCCGGCCTTCGCCTCATTGCTTGTCAGATTTCTGCAGATTAGCCTGAAATTCCCTGACTCAATGCCCGGTATTGAAATTGCCACCGGTCCGTATATATCGGGACCAACAGATGGGGAATTATTGCTTCGGTCGTAATTAAATGATTTGATTAATTTGTATTCACCGCCCTGCAGGGCAAATAATTCACAGTCAGCCTTTAACTGTGCTTTTGCAGGATACAGCAGGATTGTATTGGCCTTAATCGTCCCTGGAACTGCAAATTCCAAGGAATAGGATTTTTGCGGATTGGTTTCAAAAAGTTTTTCTCCGGACTGATTGATAGTCTTGTACTTGCTTTCATTATGAAGTATGGCCAGTACATAAACATCCTGGAAAAGGTCATGTGGTTTAGGCAGGTTAACAGCAATTTTTGCTCCGCCGGTTACTTTTGTCTCGGAATACGTGAGATAACGCATAGCCATTTCGGGTTTTACCCACGGGCCGCCGGATTGGCTCCAGCCGGGGCAGTTGAATGTCCCGATATCCACGCCCAGACGTTTCCCTTCATTTACAGCATGTACCATGATCTCCCACCATTGATCGGAGAATAGGGGAACACGGCCATCGACCTCATCCGGATTAATATTTCCGATAAAGGCACCTCCGATGCCGGCTTCTTTCATCGCTTCGAGGTCTTTGGTTACTCCCTCTTTTGAGATATCATCATTCAGCCAGTACCAGTAGCACCATACCTTATTCGTATCTGCGGGGGAAATAAATCCGGATTTTATACTCTCAAACTCCTGGACTGATAGTTTGCCCGAATCGGAACAGCCGATTAAACAGGAAAGGGCCAGGATTGCGGTTAATAATTGGATTTTAATTCGTGATTTTTGTTTCATGATATATAGGTATTAAGAAAAGGCCAATCCATTGTAAAGGTACCTGAAGATCGCTTGGCAGGCATGGTTTTCCCGGCTCATCCCTGATTTGGTCTGCCATCTTTAAAAGCATGCTCAGCCATCTTCTTCCGTACCATCACCCAAACAATCAAGCCAATAATTAATACGACTACCAAATCCAAAGCGATATTCATCAGGGAAAATGGTTCCAAATCGAATTCTACCACCGCTGATAATACGATCGCGACGGCAATCAACCCCTGCATAAAGATCGTCTGTGACCTGTTTTCCCTGGCAGTTGTTTCCATATTGATCTATTATTGATAGAATTTAAAAATTTGATTAAGTATATAATTTAATGGCTGGTGAATTTAAAAAATTATCAAGGACTTATCTTTTAACTTCCCTGATTTTATAACTGTTGCCCCTCCGCTTCTAACGCACTATAACCCCGAGATTTTATTGTATAATCTCGATCCCGTCAGGAGCCGTTATGTTCGATTTGATCTTTCCGTCGGGTTGTTTATCATGCCTGATCTTAATCACGCCCAGCGGGGTCGGGTAAGTTCCTTCCACCCATTCAAGGTCTCCAAGGTGAGGTTCAATCCTGATCTTCCGGCAACCGGGTTCCAGAATCTTAACACCAAGAACCACCTCAGTAAGCCAGGGTGTCGGGCCGGAAGCCCAGCCATGGCAGAAACTATGCCGGTGACCTTTATAGCAGAAATCACCATACGTACGGTGCACATCAACCTGTTTATCATTGGGCATTTCATCGATCCGTGATGCATTCTTCAGCCAGTCGATATTAAAATCTTCCCAAAAAGTGGTAGCACCAAGGGCGTCATGAGGCCGGCCAGACAAAGCAATGCCGCAGCCTGTTTCGACTTCACATCGGTAAACTTAACGGTCGACATGAGCCCGGCTTTCTTCAAACACAACTCCTCCGTTTCCCGGTCTCCCAAAATAGCGCATAACTCAGCACCGGCTTTAAGAGTAAGCAATAAAAGTCCCTGATAACCAGCGTCTACTGCAAGCTTATCGGGGCTGCTAGGCCAGTCGAGAAACCGGTTTCCATCGAGTTTCTCCGCTCCGCTATCATCCACCATGGAGCAAAATTTCCTCAGCAATGCACCTAAATAAGCTTTCTGCTCACGTAAATAGTCAAGATTGCCGGAATGCATGTAATAATCGCGATGAATAATGACCCACCACATGGAATAGGAGCTGATTCCGTTCATCCATTCCTTGACGGGGGTAATATCGCGGACCAGATCAAGACTTTTGGGAATAACTTCGCTATTGCCAAAAACGGAGAGGATGGTACTCACTTCCGGATGCATATCGCCAACCCAAACCAACCGGTCGCGTTTGATGCCATCCCACAAATACTCCTGCATATTCAGATGCACTGTATATGCACCGGTCTGCCATATCTTGTTTATCAGCTGATCGTTGCAATTAAAACTTCCCAGGTAGGCGATATCGCGACAGATGGATATGGCATTTATTTCTTTTAAGCACGCTGTGCCGTTGTCTTCCAGAAGATCGATCCTTGCAAACCGGAATCCGGAATTCCCGGTTTCAATCTTTCCGAGCCAGGGTAAGGTCAGTTGAAAATCCCTCATTGCATGATCGTTGGTGGCTGTATTGCCCTCTCCGATTTCCGACATGGTTTCCGACACCGATTCACCCAGGCGTATCCTGATATTAACCGGCTTTTTGCTGCCGGTGATTCCGGTGATAATTTGTATGGCCCCCTGCAGTTCGATGCCAAAATCGAGAATTATTGAAGCTTTTTGGCCGGGGGTATTAACCAGGTAAACCAGTCGGGATCCCGACAGGTCGGCCTGACCGTTTCCCGGAACCAGCAGGTATTCCGGATTTTTAATATACGTTCCGGAAGTATCCGACATCCAGACGATCCGCTTTGGAGCCACCGGATTCCGGATAATTGGTTCGCTTTGGCCATATATATCTGACAATGAAACCACTGCCAGAAGGAAGAAGAGCGGGTTGAGCAGGGTTCTTTTCATAGGGTAGAATTAAAAGAGTGACGAGTGACGAGTGACGAGTGACGAGTGACGAGTGCCCAGCCCCGGCTACCTCCTGGCGAGAACGGTACGCTCATATTCCTGAACATCTGCAATATAATCCTCGGCAACCGGGACTCCGGATTTCAGGCAATAATAATCCCAGACGGCACCGAAAGGTTTTGTTTTTAGCTCTTCCATCAGAGCCAGCCTTTCGAAAAGTTGTCCGGTTTCTTCCAGATCTGTCAATTTTGAAGTTGGTTCAAGTAAAGCGTACATAAATGCTTTTTTAACTGCCCGTGTGCCGACAATGTAAGCACCCAGGCGATTGATCGAGGCATCAAAGAAATCGAGGCCGATGTTTACCCTTTTCAGAAAATCATTACGGATGATTTCAGATGCAATCAGTTGAATATCTTCATTCAGTGTCACCACATGATCCGAATCCCATCTCACCGGGCGTGTCATGTGAAGGAGCAATTCATCGATGAATTGCAAACACGAAGAAATCTTATCCCCGGTT
>JAPLDV010000745.1 GCA_026391235.1 Bacteroidia bacterium
TTTAATGCCCATTTATTCTTATGGATTCAGTTGACTTGAATATGTCCGAGGATACCGAACCTCAAAAAGATCAGGAAATTCAACAGGCAGAAGGGGTGGAATCCCCGAAGAGCGAAGGGGTTAAGAGAAAGAAATTTGCAGTCGGCGGACATAAAAAAGAACTCGAAGAGATGGCAAACAAGCTTATCGAAATGAATGATAAGTATTTGCGTTTATCAGCAGAGTTCGACAATTATCGGAAGCGGACATTAAAAGAAAAGATGGATCTCACCAAAATGGGTGGGGAAAACGTTTTATTGAAATTACTTCCCGTAGTTGACAACCTCGAAAGGGCTCTCCAATCGATCAGGGAAACGAGTGATATTGATTCAGTTAAACTGGGCGTTGAACTTATTTATACTAATTTTCGGGATTTCCTGAAACAGAATGACATTCAAGAGATTGATTGTCTGAATCAGGATTTTAACAGCGATATTCACGAAGCGCTTACAAAGATTCCTGCACCAAATCCAGAACAAAAGGGTAAGGTTGTTGACATTATTGAAAAAGGATACTATCTGCATGACCGTGTTATCCGGTTTGCCAGAGTAGTTGTAGGAGATTGATGCCGAACAAAAGGAAACATGACAAAAAGAGATTACTACGAAATACTCGGCATTTCAAAGAGTGCCTCTCCAGAGGAGATAAAAAAGGCTTATCGTCAGCAGGCAATGAAATGGCATCCGGATAAAAACCCCGGGAACAAGGATGCTGAAGATAAATTTAAAGAAGCTGCCGAAGCCTACGATGTTTTATCCGATTCCGATAAAAAGGCGCGTTACGATCAATACGGGCATGCCGGGCTGGGCAACGGCGGTGGAGGCTTTGGGGCAGGCGGGATGAATATGGATGATATTTTCTCCCATTTTGGAGATATTTTCAGTGATATGGGCTTTGGTGGATTTGGCAATTCTTCGAGGGGACGCCAAAGGCATGTAAACCAGGGCACAAACCTCCGGGTTAAGGTTAAGCTTACACTGGAAGAGATTGTTAAAGGTGCTGAGAAAAAGATCAAGGTAAATAAATATGTACCATGCGATTCCTGCAATGCGACCGGTGCTGCCAATGGGTCGTCCTATTCCACCTGTTCTACCTGCAATGGCAGGGGGCAGGTTACCCGCGTTGCACATACCATTCTGGGCCAGATGCAGACTACATCGGTTTGCCCTGCTTGCGGCGGTGAAGGGAAAATCATTACCCAAAAATGTACCTCCTGCTACGGTGAGGGAATTCTTAAGGGTGAAGAAGTAATAAAAATCACCATCCCGGCCGGTGTTCAGGAGGGAATGCAGCTATCGATGAGCGGCAAAGGAAATGCTGCCCGCAGAGGCGGAAATAACGGTGACCTGCTGATTATGGTTGAGGAAGCTGAACACCCCGATCTAACCCGCGATGGCAACGACCTTGTATATAACCTTTTCGTTTCTATTCCGGATGCTACGCTCGGTTCTGCTGTTGAAATCCCTACAGTTGATGGCAAAGTGAAGGTAAAGATCGAACCCGGAACCCAGCCAGGAAAAATATTAAGGCTCAGGGGTAAAGGAATACCCGACCTGAACGGTTATGGTAAAGGCGACCTTTTGGTCAGGATCAATGTCTGGATCCCCAAAACGATGTCGAAAGAGGAGAGGCGGATTGTTGAGGAGCTTGGCAAATCTTCGAATTTTACGCCAAATCCAACGGCTGCTGAGAAAAATGTGTTTCGCCGGATGAAGGAGATGTTCGATTAATCCGGTATTGTAACAAATGATAGCATCCTTTGTCTTATTGACCGGAACATAAACATTAAACAAAGTCACAAATAAGATTCTTATGAACAACTTTCTGACTGCCAGCAATGTAGTCAAACAATTTGCAAATCATCTGGCATTGGACAAGGTGAGTATTGATGTTCCCGAAGGGAGCATTTTCGGGTTGCTGGGTCCAAACGGAGCGGGGAAAACAACTCTGATCCGGATCATTACCCAGATTACAGCACCCGATGAGGGTCAGGTCCAGTTCCGCGGTAAAAAAATGACCATGGAAGATGTGTATCATATCGGTTATCTTCCGGAAGAACGTGGTTTATACAAGAAAATGAAAGTTGGCGAACAGGCTCTATACCTGGTTCAGCTGAAAGGCATGTCGAGGACCGATGGACTTAAAAAGCTGAAGTACTGGTTTGAGAAGTTCGAAATTCAAACCTGGTGGGATAAAAAGGTTGAAGAGCTATCAAAAGGAATGGCCCAAAAGGTTCAATTCATTGTAACTGTTTTGCATGACCCGAAACTGCTGATCTTTGATGAACCTTTTACCGGATTCGACCCGATCAATACTAACCTGGTTAAGAATGAGATTCTGCGGCTCAGGGATAACGGTGCAACCATCGTTTTTTCCACACATATCATGGCCTCTGTTGAGGAACTCTGTGACCATATTGCCCTCATCGACAAAGGGAAGACCATCCTGGACGGTAATATTGACGAAGTCAGGGCACGATTTAAGCCTGACACCTATGAATTGAAATTTAAAGGTGATACTCATAACCTTCGGGATGCGCTTGATTCCGGGATTGAAATACTGGAAGAACCTACGCGTGGAGGTGTTGGTCACCTCATTCTCAAGCAGCAACGACGGATGCCGGTAAGAGAAATGGTAACAGCCATTAATTCTACAGTAGATATCATTTCATTTGAAGAGGTAATCCCAAGCATGAATGACATCTTCATTTTTAATAAAAGCGGTTATTATGCAATCCTCTATATACCTGAGAATGTTCTGATTTCAAGCAAAGTACAGCTCTATTCGAACCAGCAGACAACAGTCGGGGTTAATGAGCATATAGTTAAGGCTTTAGATGGATTTTTTACTAATATCAAGCTAAAGAATGAAAATGTTCCAATGGATATCATGAAACGCATAGCCACCAATATTAATATTGACACCATTCAGTGGACCAGTACCGGGGAAGAGAAATCCGGATCAGCTGAAATCGTTTTGTTAATTGGCTACATATCTGGTTTTATGATGTATATGTTTATTTTCATGTTCGGTGCCCAGGTTATGCGCGGTGTGATGGAAGAAAAATCCAACCGGATCGTGGAAGTAATCATATCCTCTATCAAGCCATTTCAACTGATGATGGGTAAGGTTGTCGGGATTGCCTTTGTTGGATTAACGCAGTTCGTTATCTGGATTGCGCTGACATTTGGGATTTTCTATGGAGCCAAATTTGTCCTTCTGGAGAAATCAGTCAGTAAACCAACAACATCGGTCGCCACGAATATTATGGAAAAGGGAGATACCGGAATGGCACAGGCCGCCAACACCGGCCAATATGAAGAGATGTTCAAGCAGATCGCCGGTAAATTCTCAGCAGTTAATTTCCCGCTGATCCTTGGATGTTTCCTGTTTTTCTTCATCGGTGGGTACCTCCTGTATGCATCCCTCTTTGCTTCAGTAGGATCAGCCGTTGATAATGATACTGATACGCAGCAATTTATGCTTCCGATCACCATACCCATAATTCTGGGACTATTTGTCATGATGAATGCCATGCAATCCCCAAACAGCAGTATAGCGGTCATATTCTCTCTGATACCCCTTACCTCCCCGATTGTCATGATGGCCCGTGTTCCCTATGGAGTTCCTTACTGGCAACTGGGTTTATCCGCGTTTTTCCTGATCATTACCTTTATCGGAACCATCTGGATGGCAGGCAAAATTTACCGCACCGGGATTCTGATGTATGGGAAAAAAGCAAGTTACGGCGAACTTTGGAAGTGGTTAAAGTATAAGAACTGATGGCGGCGATTCTAGTTATTGATGATGAGCGGAGTATCCGCAATACCCTGAAGGAGGTACTCGAATATGAGAACCATCAGATAGATCTGGCAGAGGATGGTGTGATTGGTTTGGGAATGATCAAAGAGAATCATTATGATATTGTTCTCTGCGACATTAAGATGCCGAAGATGGATGGTCTCGAGGTGCTGGAAAAGATTTTCCAGATCACCGGTGATGTTCAGGTAATCATGATATCCGGCCATGGCACGGTAGATGCTGCTGTGGAAGCCATCAAGAAAGGGGCTTATGATTTCATTGAAAAACCGCTGGATCTGAACCGGTTGCTGGTCACGATCCTGAATGCCATGGATAAAACCACCCTGATCAGTGAAACCCGGACCCTGAAAAAGAAGGTAGCCAGGAATTATGAAATGATCGGGGAATCAGGTCCGATGAAAAAGATCAGGGAGATGATTGACCGCGTGGCGCCGACCGATGCAAGGGTTTTGATCACCGGCTCCAACGGAACGGGGAAAGAATTGGTGGCCCGTCAGCTTCATGATCAGAGTAATCGCACCGGAGGGCAATTTGTTGAGGTCAACTGTGCGGCAATCCCATCGGAATTAATTGAGAGTGAACTGTTTGGCCACGAGAAAGGATCCTTCACCTCTGCCATCAAGCAGCGGAAAGGGAAATTCGAACTGGCCGATAAAGGGACACTTTTCCTGGACGAGATCGGCGACATGAGCCTATCAGCCCAAGCGAAGGTTCTCAGGGCACTGCAGGAGGGCCGGATTACAAGGGTTGGAGGAGATAAGGATATCGCGGTGGACGTCAGGGTGATAGCCGCAACCAATAAAAATCTAAAAGAAGAAATCGTTGAAAGCCGGTTCCGGGAAGACCTTTACCATCGTCTGGGGGTCATTATAATAAATGTTCCGGCGCTGAGGGACCGGGCAGATGACATCCCGCTTTTAGCAACTCATTTTATCGACCAGGTATGTTCGGAGATGGGAATGCCGCCGAAGAGCATTGATGATGATGCCATTGAGGAGCTCATGAAGCTTCCTTGGACCGGCAACATCCGGGAGTTCAGGAATGTGATCGAGCGGTTGATTATTCTTGGAGGGCAGGGAATAACCGGCGAAGATGTACGGGTTTTTGCCTGATCAGATAAGGTTTGCTACTTTTGCATAAATAACTCGTTGGTTATGCAAAAAATTGCCGTTTTCCCGGGATCTTTTGATCCGTTTACCAAAGGACATGAGAATGTGATCACCAGGGCGTTGCCCTTGTTCGACAAGATATATATCGCAATAGGCCACAATTCGGAGAAGAAGAGTTTCTTTACACTCGACCAGCGGCTGAGAATGATCGGGAAGTTTTATCAGGAAGAGCCCAGGATAGTAATGGACTATTATGAAGGCCTTACGGTCGACTATTGCAAAAAGGTTGGAGCACAATATTTATTAAGGGGATTACGGACGTCTGCTGATTTTGAGTTTGAGCGGTCGATTGCGCAGATCAATCGTAAGATGAATCCTGAAGTGGAGACGGTTTTTATCCTGGCGGTCCCGGAATTTGCCCCGGTGAATTCAACAATAATCCGTGAAATTCTTAGATACGGCGGTGATGCCAGTCAGTTCCTGCCCGACAAAATGGTTATAGAGGATTAATCTTGCCGGTTTTCGCCGGTATTCCAGGAAACATCTCCAATGAGCTCAGCAATTGATCGGTATGTATTTTCAAGAACCATATCGAATTGCGATGGGACAAGCCAGCTTGCTTCGGTGATACCTTCCTCGGTTTGAGGTTTTGTAAAGAGATTCCCGGTATAATCCATGGCAAACCACCAGGTTTTTTTCAGGACCCTGTTGCCTTCGAGTTTATAGGTATGATAGGTAGATGGTAGTGCGTTATTAATTTTCAAATCCGCGATTCCGCATTCTTCCCTGACTTCACGTAATGCGGCCAACTCAGGAGATTCGCCCTTTTCGATTTTTCCCTTCGGCAGGTCCCATTTCCCGAATCTTTTGATAAACAGATATTTCCCTGATGGATGGCGCACGATTCCGCCTGCCGCTTCGATAATCTGATAGAAGCTTATGAACATTTTGAAGAAATCTTCCGGATCCTTATGGCAAACGCAATAGGTTTGAATGCCCGAATCCTCAAATTGGGCGATCAGTTCTCCCACCGATTTCCGGTCGGGATGGTCAATGATTTCTTTGCAAACCCCGCATATTGCCTCATCAGCGGTGGAAATCGACAGGAGCCAGTCGTTGAAAAAAACTTTATACCTTTGAATCATGATG
>JAPLDV010000744.1 GCA_026391235.1 Bacteroidia bacterium
TCCGCCTTTTATCGTCAAAACTGATAAAAAAATCGATTAATTGAAAAATGCACCCTGAAGAGATCTACCTGATCCTTCAGAGTGCACCGTACCACCTTAATTTATCTAAAATGAAAATCGCTAATCTGACCCACCCCCCAACATAAAATTGCATTTCCTGGTTTTTAGGTCCAGCCCTTAACCATATGCATTTTAACTAAACGACATTGGATAATCATCTGTCTCTGCGGGCGTCATGTGCCATAATTTCTATATTTGTGCCATGATATTCGGCATCGGTACAGATATAATTGAAGTAGAGCGCATCCGCGGATTTACGTCCAAGGGCGAGGCGTTCAAGAAACGCGTTTTCACGGACCAGGAGATTGCTTACAGCGATTCGTTCCGTGATCCTGCACCGTTTTATGCGGCACGCTTTTCAGCAAAAGAAGCTTTTGTAAAGGCCTTAGGTACAGGATTTACTAACGGAATCGGGTTTAACCAGATCGAAGTGTATCACGTCGAGCTGGGTAAACCCGAAATCCGCTTAACCGGCAAAGCCAAAGAAGTAGCTGAGGGGAAAGGCATTACCAAGATTTACGTATCCATATCGCATGTGAAGGACTGGGCAAATGCGGTGGTTGTGCTGGAGGTATAAACCTTAGCAGAAGCTCTTTTTTGTTCTGTCATCCTCGAGAAAGCGGGGATGACAGAACAACGCTTTTTCGGTTTTTCACTGTTTTACAAACCTCCTCGTCACCTTCGCCCCCTCCTCATCGGTCATCACCAGCAGGTAAAATCCGCTCTTTAACTTCGAAATATCCATCTGGTGTGTAAACTGGCCGCCAGCCGGAAAATCTTTAGCCGCACCTTCATCGGAAATCACCCGGCCGCCTAAATCATATGCCCGGAACCTGATCTTCTTGGCCTTCTGTAAAACCAGGTCCACATTCAGCTGAGCAGAGGCCGGGTTCGGATAGAGATTCACATAATCCAGACCGGGAATAGACTCACACAGGTTGGTGAAATAGACGCAGGGAACGGGTTCAATCTTATCATTCACGGAATCTTTCTTAAAGCCTTGATCGGGAATCCTGATCGGAACGCCCATATTAAAATCTTCTCTGGTAGCTCTCCGTCCACCAATACCAACACTGCCCCCCATCCTGACAGTATCCTTCACGGCGCCACCGCCGATCCCGATGCTGCCGCCCATTAGTGGTACAAAGTCCGGATCCAGTCGTTTTTTCTGATAATTGAACTCCATGCGCATCGGCCGGGCAATTTCAGGCGGTAAACATTCGAAGAATGTCTCGTTGGGGTAAATCCAGAAAATAGCATTGCGCACAAATGGCGGCAGATTTGGATTATCAAGCTGGACAGGGACACAGAATTCTAAATCCTGCTGATAGGTATCCTGATTCCCGTAAGCATTGCCCATTGGGTGTGTTCGTCCGTCTTCGCCAAAACGGGCAATAAAGTAAAGAATAACCCTTTTTTGGGTCGCCTGAATGGAATCGATAGTCATATGTATCTTCATTCGGGTACCCTGTCCGTAAACCTCAACCGAAAGCCACCTGCTCCGGTTACTAAAAAGATATTCCACCGTATCGGAAGCTATCTTAAATCCCATGCAACTAAAAATCTCCGGAGAAAGTTTAACGGTATGCAAACTATTGACCATTCTCAGCGAGTCTGTTGACTTTAGTGGGTCAACAGGGACAGATCTGAAATCATATCTGACACGGTCGATTTGCGCTGAAGTTATTTTATTTAAATTATTAACCGCAGTGATCCTCATTTGTGCTGATCTGCCACCTTCTCCCGGAATTTGCCTGAAGAATGTCTCTGAGGGTTTAAACCAGAGTATTACATCATTTTTAAAAGTACCTGCTGTGATATCCGCATGAACCAAAACCGGTACCAGTGTGTCATTCATCAGTTTTAAAGCATCAGCGTTAAAAGATCTATAGGGATTTATCATCTGAAAATTTTTACCGGATATATCGGTTTGCAAAACAGGGTAAAAATCCAAAGTAGTCTCCTTTTGCCTGTTATACTGATTAACCAATCTGCTCTCCTCGAATCCGTGGTGGGTTTTACTACCGCTTTTCCAGCTCCAAAAGCTGATCAGGTTCCCGTTTGGCAGGCGGTTCAGATAATAAAACCCCTCTTCGTCAAACATAAATCCCAGCCTTGTCAAATCTTCCTTTGATAAATCGAGTATCTTACCCTTGAATACCGTATCCTTCAAACTGAGTCCATCCCGTTTATCAGGATACTGAACCGGAGCCCCAAGACTTTTTTGCTCAGTTGTAATAGCCTGTTTAAGAGTCTTTTCAGATGGAATGGCAGCGATTTCGAGTTTTTCTTTCATCTGACTTTCTATCGGTCTGACGTTTTCTAACGATTCTTTTCGTTCTAACGCATTAAATGTTATTAGTACCGTTGTTATTATTGCTATAGTTGTGATCATGATTAAAAATTTTAATGGATTAAACATTTGTTTGATCCGTCGAGGGCTGAAAGAGCGTTTGGCCGCCAGGGGTGAAGTTTTGCCGGATTCCACCAGGGATTTTATCTCGCTGAGCGGAATTGCCGGCGACGTTTGCCGCGCCTGTTTAAACATCTCAGACAAGGTTTTATTTGCTGTCATCTGCGTTCCTCCTTTCTTGCGGCACTGGGTCATCCCCGGCCTGAAGGCCGGGGTTACTGATGCGCTCCTTCATCCCTCTGGTCTTGATACCTTCTTCCTTACCTGAGCCTTGTGCCTTGTGCCTTGAGCCTTCATTAACCGCCGGATCTAGTAACCAAATCCGCAATTGCTCCCGTCCTCTCTTCAGTCTCGATTTCACCCCCGACAGGGTTCCGCCCTGCAGCTGCCTGATCTCTTCGAGCGAAAAACCAGAGAGCTCAAACAATACAATGGATTCCCGTTGTTTGGGAGGCAGTTTGCCAAGGAGGTTGTACAATACCTCCACATCATGATTGATATCCGGCGGTGATTCGTGAGCTGGCAGCATCTCCGCCACCTTTTCATCGAATTCACCCCGGAACCTGTTTCTCCGGTACTGATGCAGTTGCGACCGCCGGGCGACGCCGAACAGATAAGCTTTGAAGGAATCCTTCTTCCGGAGTTTTTCCAGATTCTCAAAAACTATCAGAACGGTCTCGCCTGCCAGGTCCCGGGCATCCTCGCGGTTACTCGTCAGTCCGCGGCAATACCCGATGAACGCGTGGTGACAGGGAGTGTACATCTCCATGAACACCTCTTGTTTGGTTGGAATCAATTGCGACTATTGGTTACGAAAGGTAGTGCCCTGAACGGAGGAAAAGTTGCAGGAGAAAAAATATTTGTGAATTTCGTGCAGCGTGTAGGGGTCCCCTGGCAGATTTCGTGCAGCGTGTAGGGGTCCCCGCTTTCGCGGGGATGACAGAATAGGGTGCGGTATTAGGGGGAGGGGTCCCCGCTTTCGCGGGGATGACAGAAAAAAAGTTGTGTTGAAATTTCCATTTATTCCAGAGGTATGTATCTATAGCTGATAAAACCTATCATCATGATTAAGAAATTTTATGTATACGTGATGGCTTCAGAATGTAACAGGGTTTTGTATATCGGGATGACTAATGACCTGTACAGGAGGGTAAAAGAGCACGAGGCACATTTGAACAAAGGCTTTACTTTTAAAAATAATGTAACGAAGCTTGTCTTTTATGAAAAGCATTATTATATCAATGATACCATTAACAGAGAAAAACAACTCAAAAAATGGAAACGTGCCTGGAAAAATGAACTTATCGAAAGTATCAATTCACAATGGCTCAACATTTATCCAGACTTTTGCTTAAATAATCCCCGCGAAATCTAACGCCCCATCTTTGCACCGCCCCCTTTTCTGTCATCCCCGCGAACGCGGGGACCCTTTCCCCTTAGTACCGTGCCCTTTTCTGTCATCCCCGCGAAATCTAACGCCCCATCTTTGCACCGCCCCCTTTTCTGTCATCCCCGCGAAAGCGGGGACCCTTTCCCCTTAGCACCGCCCCCTTTTCTGTCATCCCCGCGAAAGCGGGGACCTCTACACGCTGCACGAATTTTACCAGCGGGGACCTCTTAGCCAACCACAAATGCCTTTTCCGCTACCCACACTTAGAGTGCCCGCATTTGGTACAAATCAGACATCCCTCCTGATAAATCATCTCGTCACAGTCGCACTCTTCGCAATGCTCTCCTTTCGAAGCCCTGGTGCCATCGGGAATAAACTGTTTCAATGCCCGGGCCACCCCGGCCTTCCAGGAGTTGATGTTCTCATTATCCAGGCTGAGCGAGGAAACCAGTGTAACGACATACGGGATCGGCATGCCATGGCGCAATACCCCGGAGATCAGCTTGGCATAGTTCCAGAATTCCTTATCAAACATGTATGATAAGCCGCCAACGGTGCAGGGATTGCCATATTTATCGGTGTAATGAAAATCGTAACGGGCGGCGCCTTCGGTTGTTTTTACTTTGATAATCTGACCACGGGTAATTGATTTGGGAATCACCAAAGTATCTTCTTCAGCGCGGCCGGTGAAGATCTCGTAAGGCTGACCGTTGAGCATTCCAACAAATGCAAGCCAGTCCTCATCCTCATTTTTAAACCGGAGCAGTTCAGCTTCAAGGACCTGCGGACGCTTGTGCCCTTCGTGCCTGTGAACGTGCTCCTCTTTTTTCTCCTTATTCTTGATCAAAACGCCATCGCGTGATCCTTCACGGTAAACGGTAACTCCCTTGCAGCCATGTTCCCAGGCTGTCCGGTACACATCGGCAACCTTGCTTTCAGCGATATCATTGGGCAGATTAACCGTAACTGAAATAGAATGATCAACCCACTTCTGTACAGCCCCCTGCATGCGCACTTTAGCTACCCAATCGATATCTGCCGAGGTGGATTTATAATAAGGAGATTTTTTTACCAGTTCGTTGATCTGCGATGTGGAATAATCTTTGACCTTAGTAGTATCGTATCCTTTGATCGTCAGCCAGTCCATGAACTTGTGATGGAACACATTAAACTCT
>JAPLDV010000460.1 GCA_026391235.1 Bacteroidia bacterium
TAGAAGATACTATTTTCAGTGTGGAAAACTACCTCTACAAGAATAAACTGGAAGGAGAAAACATCGGCGATTACGACAGCAAGTACAAAGCCGTTTTTGCCTACAACCACAGCGACGTTTATGTCAAAGCGGTTCTGTATATCTATGACGGACTGCGGGGTTATTTTTCTCCGGCAAAACCGGTGAATGAATGGCAATGATAAACTGCGCTTGAACGGCAGAATTTATGCTTTCCAAAATTTAGTGGAAAAGAGGCAGATTGAAATGATAGCAATCTCTTGTCGGATATTTTTAGGGATGAAAAGTAACTTCTTTCACGTGCATTGTTTAGTCTATATATAGTAACCAGTCTTTCAAGTTTTAGATATTAACTCTAATTCAATTACAAGATTATCCATCATCCAAATTGAGCATCTGTTAGAATTTTATCCGGCTGGTTTTGTCTTGACATAACTGTAGGTAATCTTTAGAATTCAACGAACAGTCATTTTATTGTTGAAACTCCAATTTCGAAAGCGAATAACCTAAAGGTCACTATAGGCGTAGCGGAATTGGTAAGTTGTAATGAGACTCGCTGAAAACGAACGGAGTGAAGTTTGAAGCGTTAGTCGAATTATCCCGCAGCTTGCTGCGGAATCTGTTTCCAAAGCTTGCTTTGGGGTTCATACCCGTGATTAAAGCATTATAAGGAGGTATTATGAAAAAGTTGCTACTTATCATCTGTCTGTTTATAGTTATGTGTTTAACTGTCGGTGTTTTCTATTACGGAAAAATAAACAAGCAGTTCGGCAAAGTGGAAACTGTCCGGCTTGACCCACAATTGACAGTATATCTTGGCGGTGGCGGAAATTCGATTGTCTTGACATCAGAAGATAACTCAAAAGCTCTTGTCGTCGATACAAAGATGGGAAAAGCGGCAAAAATACTCCGAGAAACCGTGAAGGCCGCTGATATCACGATTGTCAATACGCACGCGCATTTCGATAATACTGGCGGTAACTCTCTTTATCCATCGGCAAAGATCATTTCCGGAGCTTACACTAATGAACAGTGGGACAAAGAAACTAAAAAAACCAGCAGGTATCCTGATGTTGTTTTAAAGCCCGGCGAGGAAAAAGTGATTAATATAGGAAGCGAAATCGTGCATATTCGCAATATGGGACGGGCGCATACATGGAACGACATTGTTGTATATTGTGAAAAACGCAAACTTCTGGTTACCGGCGATTTGGTATTCATCGATATGCACCCTGCTGTTTATGCCCAGAGCGGGGCCAACGTAGCTTCCTGGATAGGCGTTCTTGATTCACTTTCCACGAAATATGAAGTAAAAACTCTAATTCCAGGTCATGGGAATATTTCGGATCAAAGCGCTCTTGCGACAATAAAGGATTATTTCGTTTCTATTGGCGATGCCATCGGAAAACCGGAAAAGCAAGCCCAGCTGAAGAAGAAATATAAGGATTATTTTTCTCTGCCGTTCATTTTCAGCTTTAACAGAACGATTAAATTCATCGAGAAGGAAAGAACCGGCCAGTAAAATATAGGGGACAGATACATTTATTTATTTATTGGCTCGTTCGATCCATGTCGCAGTCGAAAATCCTCCACTATTTTTTGCTGTTCTTTAAACCTTAAAAATCGGAAAAGTTTCTCTTGTCTTTACGATATGACAGATAACTGTTCAGGAACCATCCGATAATAAAACCTATTAACAGAGAAAAAAATAACAGTATGGCGCGCGACATGGAAACTTCCCAGAATAAAAAGCTCACCGTAACAACATCTATATTTTGGGCCACAAAGATAAGAGAAAGAACAGCAAGAATAACAACCCCTATAATTTTAAAATTCATCTTTTTCCCCCGTATATTAACTTTACAGCTTACCCAAACCGGCCAGTGATACTTTAAATAAAACTCTATTGTCGGTAGCAGTCTGGGTATACTCTAACCCCATGCTCCAACATTGTTTGTGATAAACAAACCCCACTGTATTCTCCACTGTTTGGGAATTAAATTGATCGCGTCTCGAAATAAATGTGCCGTCAATACTTGGGGTAATTACCGCTTTAAAATTAAAGTTAATCTCTTCGATAGAGCCTAAAGTATAACGGTAACCGATTATCATCGTATCTCCGCGCCAATCTTTGATATTCAAATCATAATTCGTTTGCGTCCAGCCGTCATAAATGCTGTAAAGATTGCGCGCCATAAAAGAAAAATATTTATAAGGAGTAAAATCAAACTCTATCCCGAGATCAGATAAAGGCCGTCTTTCGCGAATAATTCCATCCATACCTTTCTTCGCTTCGTTTATGTCATAAGATTGAAATAGTTTAAGCCGGAGAAATTCCAAGTAGCTATAGGCACCTTTTTCATCTT
>JAPLDV010000408.1 GCA_026391235.1 Bacteroidia bacterium
AGTCAGCCAGACCGGTTCATCAAGAATTCCATCAATATTAATTTCATCGCTGGTCTTAGAAATACTGATCCGATACTTACCGCGGTTAATTCCTTTGGTTTGGCTGAAAAGTAATGTATTGTAAAACAGGAGTATGACCGTACTGAATAACAACGAAAGTCTGAACATCGATATTTTCAATTTTTGCTCAAGTTGGGAAAAACCGCGAACTTTTCAACCTCTGGTTTCTTTCCTATCTTTGGAGAATATCATCCAAATCTGTTAACCATGAAAAGAAGCGAGATCAATCAGATCCTTATCCGGGCAAAGGAGTTTATGCAAAGCAAACAGTTCATGCTGCCTCCGTGGGCTTACTGGAGCTTGGATCAATGGCGTGAAAACAAGGGCGATGCCGGCGAAGTCATCCGGAATTTGCTCGGCTGGGACATCACCGATTTCGGGCTGGAGGATTTCCACCGGCGCGGGCTCGTTTTGTTTACCATCCGTAACGGCAAGATCGGTAAGGACAACAAGCCCTATGCCGAGAAGATCATGATCGTGGAGGAAGGCCAGGAAACGCCAATGCATTTTCACTGGAGCAAAATGGAAGATATTATCAACCGGGGCGGGGGTAACCTGGTGATGGAACTGTGCAATTCCACCCCCGATGAAGAGTACGACACAACAACCGTGATGGCCAAAATGGATGGGATCACCCGCCTTGTGGAGCCGGGAGGGAAGGTGATCATGGCACCCGGTGAGAGCATTTGTTTGCAGCGGGGACTCTATCACTGCTTTTATGGCGAACCCGGCAAGGGAACGGTACTGGTGGGAGAGGTGAGCGCGGTGAATGATGACAACACCGATAACCGGTTTTATGAGCCGATCGGCCGGTTCCCGGTGATCGAGGAGGATGAGCAACCCGTGCACCTGCTGGTTGGGGATTACGGCCGGTTTTTATCTTAGTATTGATCCTATTTGATCTTCAACAGGTCAAAGGGCTCAAACAAACCATAATCCATGAGAAAATATCCAGCTGCCGACGGTTCTTTGGCCGGGGCATAAATCCATGAGTGAGGACCAATGATCCAGTCGTCGTTTTTATTATAAAAAACTCCAAAGGTGTTTTTAAGGCTTCCTGTAACTTGTACGCTAACAGAATTGTCGCCGTCTTTCAGCAGTGAAGTAATATCCAGCTCATTGGGCTGCCATGCGATCAGGCCTGCCGGCTTCCCGTTTACCAGCACCCCGGCAACCGTTCCATTCCATTGTTTCAGTTTGACCTTGAAACACGATCCTTCGGTTTTATTTACCATAAACCACTGGGAATAGGCCACCTTTTGAGAATAGAACGGCAATCCGGCTTCACGCCACGATCCCAATGAGCTGATGTCACCACCGGTAATATCAAAACCCGTACCTGCCGGTTTTACGAGAAAATCACCCAGGAAATAAACAGGCATTAATTCGGCCAGAATGTGCATTCGCGGAGCTTTCAGTGTCAGCGTGTTTTTACCGGGTTTCAAATACTGCCCAACGGCAAACGCCGCAAAATCCTTATCAATCCAGTAGCTGCCTGCCGTTTTTGGAACCTCGTTTCCGTTAATGCTGACTGTCCATAAATCAGGACGTTCAACAACCGCACGGATGGATTTCATGTCTCCGGTGTTCAAGCTGTTATTGATATTGAAATGGTAGCTGGCCTCAAATCCGGAGCCGTCTTTAAACAAGGTATCCAGATCAAGGTAATTCTTTTTATACTGGATCTTATGCTGCCACGGATCACCGATCGCCACTCCGTTTTCTTTGAACAAGCTGATCATGGCATCCATGTAATAGATGTCCTTTTTGTCCGATTTTGCCGTTTTCAGGTCGAGGTAATTCACCACCAGGATATTGTCAGACTCTCGTTTCACGATCATGGGACCGGTGCTTTCGATCTTCACCCCCTCTCCTGAATCCGCAGGATATCCGGGCTCATCGTATTTTTGGCTGGTCACGGTGAACAGGGCGCTTCCGGCAGTTTCAAGGTCAATGCGGAAAGAAACCTTTCCGTTTTCAACTTTTGCCGGATAACGGTTCATCTTTCCTGTAACCAGGTCAAGCTTTGAAACGTACTTTCCCAAAGCTGTAACGGCAGCCGAAGATTTTTTTGTCTGATGTGAATTGACCACAAACAGCACCTGCCCGTCGTCCAGCACCCGCCGCTGATGGTACAGCATGCCGTTACGCGTCAGATCGTTAATTGCAAAGTCATCATTTGCAAGCAGATGAAGAACCTTGACATCGTCAAGATCCTCAGCCACTATCCATTTTTCTCCTGATTTAGCGATCAGCTCCGCCATGAGAGGCGAAGGTTCGCCATCCAGCAGCGGAACCTGATTCCGGAAGGCCAGGATTTTCCCTCCGTTATCCAGGTATTTCTTCAGCAACTCATAAGTTGAGCGGTTGATATTTTCGATTCCGGCCGGTATCACCACCAGTGAATAATCACGCCGGCCTACCCGCAGGTTTTTACCTTTCACGCTGCCGAGTTCTTTCAGCACATTTTCCGATCCGAGGTCATATTCAAGTTGATGCTGTTCCAGGCGATAAACGAAATTCTTGAATCCGTTGCGAATGGTGTTTATATATGGATTTTTATCCTTCCTCGAGAAGTACATCCAGGCTGAGGTGTTTGGCTGAAGAACAAGGGTTTTATTAATCTGTTCCCCTGCCGACATGGCCAGGCTGACCCGGCCGATGTAATCGCCCATCAGTCTGTAATTTTCCCACCAGGGTTGGTGATAGGTGAACGACAGGGGATAATCATACTTTCTCACCCCGTTAAGCGAATAAAACGATAGGCACAGGTTGACAAAGTTCACACCCAGCGCACATTCCCAGTCAACAAGCCGTTTCTGTTCCGCGAAAGTCATTTCCCATCCTCCTCCGCCGTAGGTTTCACTCAGCGTACGGTTCCTTCCGGCCTGGTTGGCAGCGCTCAGCAATTCGCGAATGGCACGGTCGTTCCCGAATTGGCCGCCGAGCCCGGCAGTGTCAAGCCGGAACCCGAGCATGTCAACCCCGGGCATCTGGTGCCAGATATAAAAAGCAGCTTCGTCCAATCCGTCCGTAGGTTCAGGCCATCCGTGCTCCCAGTAATGACCGGTCCATTTCAGGTCCTTTTCTTCACAATACTTATTCCATGGCTTTGCCCACCGGTCTATAAAAAGTTCAAGAAGCAGCTCGTAATAATCGTGACGGACTTTCTTCCATTTGCCTGTTTCCTCAACCAGTGAAGGGAGGTTCACTTTCAGGTCGTAGCCCCAGCGCTGCTGAAATGCATCCCACAGATCCGGGGTCCATCGCATGATTGCACCGTCCGACAATGCAGCTTCCAGGTTTGGCTCATCGGTAAATATTCCCGGAAGGGTTTTTCCGAAGTCTGCCATGTTCTTTTTTTCGTAACCCCTGGACATGGTCAGATCCAGAAATTTCTCGGTTACGCCTTTGTAAAGAAGGTCAACATAGGTAAATCCGCCATACCAGGTTGATTTATACGGATAGGTCTTCCTGAAAACATACCAGGTCCCCGTCTTACCCTTTTCCTGAGCTGCTGAAGCGGTAACATCTGCAAACCCGGCTTCTGTTTTCTTAAGAATAACAGCTACCGTATCCGAAGCGGTCACGTTCAGATGCGTCAGGATCTCCATTTTCAAACCGGCTCCATGCTTGTACGAATCGGGCATCTCAACCGGTACATGGCCGCCGGCAAATCCTGATGGATAGGAGTTCTCATCGTAGATCCAGACTTTCATGTCCAGCTCTTTTCCTTTCTGAACCGCATAATCGAACAGATCAAACCAGTCATTGGAAAGGTACTCGGTAAGCAACCCTGGCCTTGGGTGAACGAATACTCCGCCAATCCCGGCTTTTTTAAATTCTTTCATCTGAAAGTCTATACCTTCTTTCGAGATCTGTTCATTCCAGACCCAAAACGGTGCACTTCGGAATTCAGCAGGCGGATCGGCAAAAAGTTGCTTCAGACCGGCGATGGTGTGAATGTTTTCCTCTTCAGTTACCGGGGCACAATTGGATGCAAAGGCGATAAGAAGGATGAGTCCAATGACTGACAGGAAATTGGATTTTTTCAAATGGTTACCGGAGTGTATCATCGCATAATTTTTAAGAGGAAAATTAAGAATTTTAGCCTGCATAATTCACAAATCAGTATCATTTATAGGCCTGAACAGGAGTAGAACGCGGATGACACCGATGCTTCGCAAGGCGGATTTACCCGCCAACCGTGAAAGAGTATTTTCCTGAACCGGTTTTAATTACCGTTTTTCCATTTTCCGTTTTTACCGAAGTAAATTCCTTATTATTCATAACCAGTTTTCCGTTTTCACTGATCCCTGAGGCGTCCGCAGCTGGCAGGTAAACTGTAGCGGTTGTATTTGCCGGTATTTCAATATTCAGAACAAACTGCTTGTTCTCCTTTTTCCATTCAGATTTAATGGTGCCGTAAACGGATTGATATTCCCCTTTAACCCAGGTTAAATCACTTACCGGATCAGGTTTTATAATGATATTTTTAAATCCCGGTGCAGCCGGATCGGGTTGTATGCCTGCCAGGGAGTAGTAAAACCAGTACCCCAGGCTGCCACCCAGCGGAGGCATCTGGACCATCCCTCCTCTCCAGTCTTCTTTAAATATTTTGGATCCGTGATTGAAAACCATATCATACCACGAGGGATAGGTTCTCTGGTTTGCCATGGTATAGGCCAGCTCACCCTGGCCCAGATCCGACAGGCCGGTAAGGATCAGGGGCGTTGATACAAATCCGGTAGCGACATGATCGGAGGCGGCTGCTATTTTCCGGATGAGTTTATCAAGTACCAGCTCACGTTTGCCGTCAGGAACCATGTTGAAATAGAGCGGCATCAGCTGCGAAGCCTGACTGTACCGGGCATATTCACCGGTTTCAGAATTGAAGAAATACTGATTGAAAGCGATCTTAATTTTCCCGGCTAAATCAGCATAATAATCCGCATCATTTTTAAAACCCAGAATGGCTGCTGTTTTTGAAGTAATCATGGCATAATTGTAAAATGCAATGGTTGAGGTTACCGGAACAGGTGTCATTTTCGGCCGGGCTCCATCCTGCTCGGTTCCGGGTTCCAGCCAGTCGCCCAGCCCCCATTTGATGATGTAGCTGCTGTCGATCGACAGCAGCTACCCAGTGTACTTTTTCATGGCTTCGTAACTCTCTTCCAGGATTCTTTTGTCCCCGAAATACTGATAGATTTTCCAGGGCAGGTACACGATCATTCCGCCCCACCAGGGCCCGTTGATGGTAGGCCCGTCGAACCTGCCGGGTGCTACCGGGGGAACATACCCGTTTTCGTGAATAATATCCAGAAAATCGCGCTGCCACTTTACATACATGCTCCGGCAATCCAGCGAATAAGCATAAACATCAAAAGCGGTTTCCACGTCCTGCGTCCATCCGGCCTTTTCGCGGACCGGATCGTTCGGAATATGAACCACATAATTTCTCATGGTATGCAGAAGGATGGCATGCATCTCATTGAAAACATCGTTTGAACAGGAAAATCTGCCGGTCTGAGGGAAATCCGTATTCACGATAATTCCAGTAATATCAGATAATTGCGGCTTATAGCCCAGTCCGGATATCTCAACGGTTTTAATTCCGTTGTAGCTGAACCTTGCATCAACAGTCTCCGTTTGTTCTCCTTTCAGGATGTATTTATAGGTCTGGTACCTTCCAAGAGTATGGGTGCCCATGCCAGGATATCTGACCGAAATGGTGTCGCCTTTTGCTCCTTTTAACCTTATCCGGCACCAACCGGTAATTTCCTTTTCCAGTTCAATGGAATAGCCGGTCGCGGTTTCGGTTATGCTTGTAGCTTTAACGCTGTCGATGATCCTCACGGGCTTTAAATACTGCGCTTCGAGTTTGCCTGCAGGTGCATCAGCCGGTAAAGCCTGTTTCCAGTTCGAATCATTGTATCCTGTGGAATTCCATCCGTTAATTTCCATATTTGCATTATACGTTTCACCGCTTAACAGATTATTAAACCGGATCGGCCCGTCGGTAGTGAATTTCCAGGAATCATCGGAGAACAAAGTTTTTTTAGTACCGTCGGCATAGAAAATATCGAGCTGAAACAGCAGGCGGGGAGTGGCGATATAATCCGCAGCGTAATATCGCAGGGCATGTGGAATGACCAGGTTAAACCACCCATTCCCCAGTAATACACCCAGCGTATTCTTTCCGTCTTTTATGAATCGGGTGACATCGTAGGTTTGGTAGAATATCCTTTTTTGATAATCCGAAGGAGCAGGGTTCAGCAATTCATCACTCACCTTATCACCATTGATGTACAATTCATTCAGCCCCAGTCCGCAAATATTGGCCGTTGCCCGGGTTACCTTATTTTTTGATTCAAATTCCTTTCGGAGATAAACGGCAGGGGCCGATGTAATGTCACCGGTTCTCTTTCTGATTTTTTCATTTAAACTCCACATTTCTGATTCGGGTTCCATTCCAAAATCAGGCAGGGCCTTCAGTTCCTTCTGAAGGGCTGATAATTCCAGATCCGATCGGATCCATCGGCCTTTCCATTCCCCGGGACTGATCAGGGCCATGGTCCAGTGAGAAGGAGTACTCCAATCTGATTCAACTCCTTTGTTATCCCAGACCTTTACTTTCCACCAGTATTTTTGAAGGGACACCAATGATTTTCCCGAATACACGATATTTAAACACTCCGGAGAATTGACCTTGCCGGTATTCCAGACATCTCCAATATCCCCGGTCAGTTTCAGACTGTCCGAGGCAACCAGTGACGCTCACCACCAGCCGCAACAACTAATTCCATCAACTAAGTAAACAAAAAAACCAAAAAGAAAATAAATTATATGTCGAAAAAATCTGTATTCTGCATTGCCACCTCGCGCGACCAAGCTAACCGAATTGTCGATCAGCTCAAAACCGCGAACTTCTCCAACAACGACATCTCCGTGCTATTCCCCGACAAGGGCACAACCCGTGATTTCGCGCATGAGAAGAGCACGAAAGCCCCGGAAGGCGCGGTCGGGCCAAGGACATCTTCACTAAAGCCGGGGCGCAGGACATCTGCACCACAGGTGAGGCGTCCACACCCAAGGACAGCAAGGCCGCCAACCGCCCACCACATCCGGCCTAGGCTGTTCTCAGTGCCACTCGCCCGTAATGAGCGAAACAACCCCTGCGGCTGGGATGACTTGGCCGCAGGGTCATGCCAAACTAATAAACATCTATTCGTTGACCTATGACTACATTTATAATAACACCCATATTTGCCGCCGCTGGCTACTCCTTGATATATCTCCTCGGCGGCGGAGGCCTTGTCGGAGCTATCGTCATCTTCCTCATAGC
>JAPLDV010000526.1 GCA_026391235.1 Bacteroidia bacterium
ACCAAGAACAGCCATGGGTGCCGACCTTAAATCAAGTGAAAACGCCATGGGATGGTATCTGTTGCTGTGGGGGATTTTCACCGGCTGCATGTTTATAGGTACTCTGAAGCTAAACCTCACCCTCCAGATAGTCTTTTCTTCTCTTACGGTTCTTTTCGTTCTTCTCGCTGTTTCTGATTTTACCGGGACTAAAGACCTGAAGGTCGTTGCCGGCATTGAAGGTATTTTCTGCGGCCTTTCAGCAATCTATGCCTGTGTGGCCCAGATATTGAATGAAGTTTACAAAAGGCAGGTTTTGCCCCTCTGAATCGAAATGGCCCTCCAATATTGGCCACAATAAATACGCAATAGGTACGAGTCTGATTAAACGACCGGAAGATAGCCGTATCACCCCGCATGACCTGGAGATTAATCAGTGTTTCCCGCTATCTCATTTGTCCTAATTCCGGTTTTGCAGGAACTCCTGAATAATCGGTGTTGCTTTTTCCAGATCCCAGTGGTTGATTAAAAGATCCAATTCAATTGGTGCTCCTCCATAACATGGATTAACCCCGAAGGTCGAACCATACCTGGTTGTGGTTGAAATTCCGTTTTCCTCCAGTTCACCCTGAAGAAGAATCACTTCGATTTCGCTGCCAGTGAAGGCTTTGTACAAGTTGTCGTCCATGAAGTATTTGTTAAATGTTGTCGGTTATCAGTTATCGGTTGTGGTTGTTGTGATTGTTGCTGCAGGTTGCAGGTTCCCGGTTGTCACTCGTCACTCGTCACTCGTCACTTCTTCCATGTCACTCGTCACGTCCCAAACCTCCACGCCACCACCCTGCTCACCTTCTGCCCCTGCGCCATATCAATGGTCCTCACCTCCTTTGCACGGGCGATTTCCAGCGATTTGTATACAGCCGGAAGATGATCGCTTTTCGCGATGAGGGTGGAGAACCATTTACATTGTGTGGGTATCCGGGAACTTTGCTGGATCATCCGGCGAACAAAGGCTTCCTCACCGCCTACATAACAAAGTTCAATGTTTTGGCCTCCAAAATTCTGAACGGTTTTGATGTTTTTTCTTTGAGTCAGATTCGATATCTTCCTTTGGGTTGCCGATGAAGCCTCTTCCATCGATGAGTGGAACGGGGGATTGCAAATGGAAAGATCAAATTGCTCTTCGGGTAGAACAATTCCGCGGAAAACATCGGCAACAACCGGCTGCATGCGTAATTCAACCTTTCCCTTAAGAACGGAGTTCATTTCTACGATCTTCCTGGCTGATTCAATGGCTATCGGATCAATATCGGTACCTACAAAGCTCCAGCCATATTCCTTTCTGCCAATGATCGGGTAAACGCAATTCGCACCCACCCCGATATCTAGCACTTTAACCTGCTCACCCCGCGGGATCTCCCCGTTGTTGCCAGCAGCCAGCAGATCGGCGATATGATGGATATAATCGGCCCGTCCCGGAATCGGCGGACAGAGATAGTTTTCAGGAATGTTCCAATCGGTAATACCGTAAAAGTGTTTCAGCAGTGCCTTATTCAGCGTTTTAACAGCATCGGGATTGGCGAAATCGATCGATTCATTGCCATGCTTGTTCCGGGCCACAAAAGCAGCCAGCTCCGGACAACTTTCGATCAGTTTTGGAAAATCATACCTGAACCGGTGCGGATTTCTCGGGTGGAGGCCGGGTTTCCCGAGAGATTCAATGATTATTCTTTTTATCATTATTGTTGATTTACCCGTTCTGCCGGTTTCAGAGTTTCAGAGTAATTTGGATAAAAGTAGTTAAAAAAAGCTCTTCAACCGCGGAAACAGCAGGGTCGCCTTCGTAAATAAACGCTGCTTCGGATATCAGGAGTGACCATGCCTCCATCCTTCACAATACCTTAACCTGTAACCTCAGAATTCGGAATTCTACATTCGAATCTCAATCTTCATTACATGGTTATCTTACCGTTATCTCATCCGCAAAGATCCATGCCTTCCCCCCTGCACCAACGTGCCAATCCGGGCAGGTGGCCTTGTTTTTTGCTATCACCCGGATATAGCGGACAGGCTGCTTTTCAAATCGCACGGTATATTCACGCACCGTATCCTCGGTGCGCTCCAGTTTAGGATCACCAGCTGCCTTTCCTCCTGATTTAAACCGGGTGCCATCAGCCGAAAGAAAAAAATCAACTTCCACCGGGAGGAAGATCCAGGAGGCCAGAAATTGGATGGTTCCAAGTGAGGCTTCGCTGATTTCAGTCGTCTTGCCCAGATCAACAACCACATCGAGGTTGTCGTACTCAAATCCCTGCCAGAAACCATCGTTCCAGAATCCGCCGCGCTGCCCGTCGACCAGGTTGTAGATGCCTGAACCCGACCATCTTGCAGCATAAATAGTGTTGTATTTCGGGGCGGGATAGAGAGCGGTGGAGAAGGATGCTTCGCACAGGGCAGATGGGGTATCGGATCCCGGGTAAAAAATAGCAACCCGCAGTTTTGATGCCCGGGTAACCTTGAAAGGACCCGTATATAACAGTGATGATCTTGATGGGAGTGATCCGTCGAGGGTATAATGAACCTCTGATCCATCAGTGAAAGAGGGCTTAACCGTGACAGCTGATCCACCGGAGAAAAAGAACCGGTTACCCTCGATGGTGAGCTGGTTCAGGACAGCTTTCCCGGAAGCTTCATCCGAGAATTCGCCGGTATTACCAGCCCGGTCAACCGCACAAACCCGGTAATAGAAAGAACCGGCCGCAGGTATGAAGCCGGACTCACGGCTTCGATAGATCCGGTAACCCGTAACATCACTTTCAATATTGGAATAAAAGAAGAGGCACAGATAATTATCGTTGGTAATCGGACTCACATGAACAACATGCAGCCCTTCCACCTTGTTGGGTACCATATCCTTTTTATTGGATGCAAGAGTCAGTGATTCAATAATTTCAGATGCCGGACCCTGTACATTATATTTGCTTACCGGACAGACCCGGTAAAAATATTTGGTATCCGGCTCCACATAATTATTTGTCCATCCGCCATAATTCAGCACCGGTTGATCGGTAAAAACGGTTTGACCGGTTGCACCGGCGAGGTGTCGCAGATCAGGTTCAAACTGCGGATTCCTGCTGCGGAAAATCCGGTAAAATGCTACTTCTTCCGAACCCACGGAAGGTTTTTCCCAGAACAGGCGTATCTGACTGTCGGACAATGTGTTAGCTTGGAGATTTTTGGTTTGGCCTATGGCAGGTTCCTCCGGTTCGATCCGGAGGGTTTTGATACCAGGCGGTTTGATGGAGAAAGTGATCCGGGTGCTGCCCGATCCGGGTACGGGATTGGTACGGTCGGTGTCAACCCGGGTGGCCGCCCATATTGCCGGCAGGCAGGATCACTGCTTCCAGCGGATGCGAGGTTTCCCATCCGAAACGGGAGGCTTGCCCGGTTTTCCAGTCGCCGGCATGGCTTCTCACCGACCAGCGGAAACTGACTGGGCCGGGCTGGCTCATCCGGATATTTGTAAAAAACATATTATTAAGCAGATACAGATAAACCCGACTATTTTCGGGCTGTTTCATGGTGTGCTCATAATCGTCGCCGCGGCCCCAGGCGGCGGGTCGGGGTTTCCCGTATTCCACAAGCGGGGCATCGACGGTTGCCAGGGTTATGCCGAAATCTTTATTGGATAAATCGGTAAAATGCTGAATGCAATAGTAATCGGTAGCCGATCCATTGAATTGGTCCTTGATGGGTTCGACAACGGCACCCGGCAGTTCATGGTGGATGGTGAAATCCGGAATGGAAAAAGGCAGGCAATAGAAGAGTGCCTCTTTGTTCCTGGCGTTCCCCTGGCGGTAATCGTTCAGCGACCGGCCGGAGGGTGATTTATCGAGATTGAGGATAAAATCTATCCGTTTGATATCGTTATACAGGATTACTTTTTGGGTAACGGATTCACAGCCGGTGGCCTTCACCGATGAAACCATCATTCCGGCCAGGCTGCCGTGAAAGCAGGTAAGTTCAGCCTTTTCGGGTTTATAGGAAACCAGTCCCGGCGAATAACGGGTTGTTTCGAAGCGTTGGTAAAGATATTCATTGAACGAGGAGGGGGCTGACTGATCCACTAGCTCGCGGTTCAATTCCTTATCCACTATGCTTTTGATGCCGCCGGTCCGGGGATCGAAGGTCACCCGGTAGAACCGGTTTTCGAGCATTTGATCGCCGGCCGCAGCTTTTGCGGCATCCGGCCAGGCATTTGTATCGGGCCGGAGGGAGTATGTTTTGTACCCCGCCTGAGGCACGTCGGTGGCCACGAAGATTACGGTTCCATCCGGCCATTGCTGGCAGGCCACCGCCCGGCCGGTGGTATTGTCGTACACCTGCCACCCCCCTTCCCCGGCCGGCGCTTCGAAGGTGACCACATCGGCGCGCACATAATTCAATGGATTATAAACCGCCAGAACAGTCTCCTTTCCCGTGGCAATCAGTTTCTTAAATGAGGCAATCGCCAGCTTCCCGGCCTTATCCAGATATTCCCGGCTCTCGCTCACCAGGGCCCGGTGCATCTCCTGCTCCACTTCATAATAATTGGCATTCGCGGCTGAACTGTCCTTCAACGACGGCGGCACATAAATCGGCCCCTCAGCATAGGCCCCGTTGGTGTGCTCATGGTACATCAGCAAACGGTTATACGCCTGATAAACATCGCTCCAGGGGTACATCCCGCCGCCAACCGCCGTAACCACCGTGGCCAGCTTTTCCACGCCCGGAATCTCGTAACCCAGATGCCGGGCATCGCCCTCGAGCCGCGCATCGGCCAAATCATCATCCGCCCAGGCATTCGGCGCATCCTGATCATACGTGCTGAAAGGCTGCAGGTCCTGCTGCGATGCCAGATCATCAAAAAACATGGAAAAAGTAGCTGAAATCAATACCGGGTTGCTGTACTTCATGTTCCAGTCCCTGATCTTTTCCATATTTGACATCTCAGGCAAACCAAAATCGTAGCTGTCCTCGGAGAGAATACATCCGTAAGGGTAATCCTTCCGGGATTCATACCGGTTGAGCAAGGCGCCGATCTCATCCGGATTATATGCCATCAGGCGGTCGGGAGAATAGTATGGCCAGGTCTTGAAAAGAGTCATCTTAAGATCATTGTCCTGAGCCTTCCAGTAATAGGCAGCATCCCGGTAAGCCTGGTCAAAAGCGATTACCGTTGAATTGATCCCCATCATAAAATAGGGAATATCTGCCTCCTTGGTAAACAGCGGCAGCGACCTGACAAATCCTACCACATCGGTATCCAATGCCGTTTTTGACGGCGGAATTCCCATCCAGTCAACAATATACCGGTTTGGAGTATAAAAGGCCCGCGCCAGCACCTCGTAACCCATGTGCTCGGTTGAAACGGAGTTGTGCAGGCCCCCCAATTCGATCCGGCCCTCTTTGATCCGACGGGTCAGCTCTTCAATAATGCTGTCGGGCTGATATTGCAGGAAACCGGTCATGGGCTCGCTGGTTTCCACCGTCCAGTGAAACCGGCTCTCCCTGGGCCAATTATCCGTTTTCCGGCAATTTTCCAGCGCCAGCTCGATGCCCCATTCCCGCACATCCCTGCGCATCATGTGATAATAATCGGCATATCCCAGATCGTGGTGCGAAACCTGAACGTCGTATACCGTCCATTTTTTAGGAGGTTTCAGTGCGCAAACGGTTTCTGATACCGTTTTCCCAGATTTCCGGAGCCGGGCAGTAACCACAGTTTCGGCAGTCAATACCGGAATCCCGAAAGTAATGGTGTTTTGTTCTGAAGCATCCAGTTTAACTGCCAGTGGTTTATCGGGAAAGGCCAATTCCAGGGTATAGGTTCCCGTATCGGGCACTGATATAACCGCAACGCAAACCTGGCGGTCGCCGGCAGTTGTGCGCTCTACAATGGAGGTCGACCGCACAGTAACCGATGTTTGTTTTTGGGAAAAGGAGGGGCAAGGTATCGCTGAAACAACGACAAGAATCAGCAGCAAGGTGACATGGAAGGTTCTCATTGGATAATCTTATGTTAATTCAGTGATTGATTCATGAAGTAATCTGGAGAAAGTTCTGAAATTCAGGATCGACCTGGCGCCGGTTTGTTCCATAATCCCGTCATAAACAAGTCGTTCACTGGTGATACGCCCGGGAAACAATTTATTCAAATGATTTAAGCCTTTCAGAAAACCCGGATGAAACGTCTGCGATGATTTTATCTCGATGGCCTGAATCCGATCTGCTTTTTTAATAATCAGGTCGACTTCATTGCTGTGATTGTCTCTGTAAAAGAAAAGCGGTTGATCCAGACCGGAATTGAACTGGTGTTTTACCATCTCGATAATAACCAGGTTCTCAAACAGCGATCCCCTCAGTGGATCACGGCTTACCATAACCGGATCGGTAATCCCGAGAAGGTAGGAAGCCAAGCCCACATCGTAAAAATAGAATTTGGGTGACTTGACCATTCGCTTACTGATGTTTTCATAAAATGGCGGGAGAAGGAAACCAATATAGGATGCTTCGAGAACCGATAACCATGATTTGATGGTAGGATCAGATACTCCCGTTTCATTGGCCAGGGCCGAAGTATTCAGCAGGCTGCCAATCCGCCCGGCGCAGATCCGGACAAATTTGTCAAACAGGTTAAGATCCTTAATCTGAATTAGCTGGCGGACGTCCTTTTGTAAATAGGTTTCATAGTAATTCCGGTAGATTTTTGTGGGAGAAATATCCCGGGTGTGCACCTTCGGATAGAAGCCCTTATAAATCATTTCATCAGTTGTTGACAACCCTGCCGTTGCTGTCTCTGCAATGGAGAATGGCAACAGCTTTAAGATTCCTGTTCTCCCTGCCAGCGATTGTGTTATCTTCTCCATTACAGAAAAGTGATTGCTTCCTGTCAATACAAATAGAACTTCGTGCTCTTTATCATCTGCAATTTGTTGTAAATACGAGAGCATTTCCGGGATATGCTGTACCTCATCGAGGATTGCTCCTTTCGGAAGCTGTTCAAAAAATTTTCGAGGATCGTTTATGGCAAATTTCCTGACATCCGGATTTTCGAAACTGAAATACGGCAATTCCTTAAACAAGTGACGTGCAAGGGTGGTTTTACCCGATTGGCGAGGCCCGGTTATTGTCAGTACCGAATAATTCTTTGAGAGAAGTAAAGCCTCTTTCTCTATGGTTCTTGGCATATAGGCCATATGGTACAATTTTAAAGTCCGACTTTAAAATTACACAATATGATTCAAAACACCAAAATTGAGTCTTGTTTCTTATTCTTTGGTCCGAACTTATACTTCAGGTCGTTCAACCTTTTTTGAATCACCCGTCAGATTTCATTTTTCCATCAAAAAAGTAACCTTCCCCCCATTTGCAATTTCGGTATGGGTCAGATAGTTGCGCTTGATGGCGGTACCATTGACAATCACTTTCTTTACATGCACATTTTCAGCCGACTGGTTAACAGCCTCAATCGTGAGCGTTTTCCCGTTTTCCAGTTTCAGGGTGGCAGATTTTACCATCGGACTTCCGATGGCATACTGATCGGAGCCCGGGCAAACCGGGTAGAATCCCAATGCGCTGAAGATATACCAGGCCGACATCTGTCCCGCATCATCATTGCCGCACAGGCCATCAGGCGCATCGTGATACATCGTTTCCATGATCATCCTCACGCGCTCCTGGGTTTTCTGAGGTGCCCCGGCCCAGTTGTACAGATATGGGATATGGTGACCGGGCTCATTTCCGTGAACATAGTTGCCGATCAACCCGTCGCGGGTGATGTCTTCGGTTTGGGCAAAAAAGGAGTCATCGAGTTTCATGGTGAACAGGGAATCCAAATGCCTGACAAATGTTTTCGAACCGCCCATCATCTGAACCATTTGATCAACCTGGTGCGGCACAAACAGACTGTAATTCCAGGCATTTCCCTCGATAAATCCCTGGTCGTGAGTACTGAGGGTATTGAACTCGGGCTTCCATGTTCCGTCTGATAATTTTGGCCGCATATAACCGATGGCCGGATCATACACATTCCTGAAATTCTCCGACCGGGCCTTGAATTGTTCGTAAACGGCCTGATTGCCAATCTTTTTGGCAAGTTCGGCAATGCACCAGTCATCGTAGGCATACTCCAATGTCTTGGATACCGATGAACCGTTCTTATCTTCAGGAACATAACCCTGGATCATGTAATATCCGAGGCCATCATATCTGGTGTATGAAGCGGTGTTTACCATGGCTTCCAGTAATTTGGCCGGGTCCATATCGAGATTGCCCTTGATATAGGCATCCGCAAGCACCGGCACGGCATGGTAGCCGATCATGCACCAGTTCTCGTTCCCGTAATGCGACCAAACCGGCAGCATTTTGTGCACGCTTTGGTTGTAATGCGCCATCATCGATTTCACCATATCGGAGTTACGTTTAGGCTGGATGATGTTAAAGAGCGGATGCAGAGCCCGGTAAGTGTCCCATAATGAGAACACGGTATAATTGGTGAATCCATTGGCCTGATGATCGTTCTGGTCGAGTCCGCGGTACATGCCGTCGACGTCCATAAAGGTTACCGGACTGAGGGAAGCGTGATATAATGCGGTGTAGAATACCCTTTTCTGTTCTTCATTGATTGTTTCTATCCGGATTTTTCCCAGCTCGTTGTTCCACAAATCCTGGCCTTGTTTACGGAAAGTATCAAAATCCCAGCCCGGAGCTTCAGCGATCAGATTCCTTAAAGCTCCCTGAGTGCTGACCGGTGACAGGGCAAATTTCACCACTACAGCTTCGCCGGCGGCAACATCGAAATCAAACCAGGTGCGGATCTGTCGGCCGGCCATCTCGGGGAAA
>JAPLDV010000911.1 GCA_026391235.1 Bacteroidia bacterium
GTCCAGCAGGCTATCCCGAATCTGGAAGTTGCCTCTGTGGCATTGGGCAAACAGGGTGAATGGAAGGTAGATTTAACTCTCAAGAAAGCGGTTGTTGCAAGCATGAGTGTTAACGGCGGCGATGGTTCTATTCTTCCCGACTTGAAAGCCTCTAAAGATGCAGCAATGTACTAACATGATAAAAACCTTTGCCGGATGTCCCGCGATACGTCGTGGGCTCTGGCGATTGGAGCAATTACCGCTTTTCTTCTTTGAAGGGTTTCCTTGTTGAGGCACCCATCTGTACTACGCTTTTTCATAGTTTGTCTGATAACTCATGCAGTGCTTTCTGTGCTTGACGAATCTCTTCTGTTTTTCCACTGACATGGGATAATAATGCATCTATTGTCGAAAGTTCATTATAGACATACTCCAGCGCCTGATCTTTTAACTCGTCAATGGTCTTATTGATGCGGACTTCCCACTGATATGCGAGGCGGGAAAGATGTATGTCAATCACCCTTGGAATTTGTTTTAGAAAATGTTTTTCAAATACCCCTCTGAAGATCAACATGGGAAAAAGGAACCATAAAGTATCGAAATGAAAATCAAAAATCTTGGTGAAAACTACATCAGGATGTGCCGGTTCGGAAACTTCAATGACCCAGTTAAAGCTGTTGGGCTTGATTCCCAGCACCTTTTCTATGTTCCTGTCGAGCAGGTTTCTGAAAAGCTCGACTGAACGGGATATGCTGCTATGGGCCTTTTTCAGGGTTCCAAAGAAGTGCTTATAGTCTGTCCTCGATATGTGGTCCATTTCTACCGTAATGTTTTCCATGAGCCAGTTTTCATATTGTCGTGTAAGTTTCCAGAGGTTTCCCTTCCATTGAGACATCTCTTCAGAAAGTATGGCACGGAGTCTCTGAGTGAGCTTTGCCCTTTGCGTAGTATTGAGATACGTTGCGATAAGGTTTCTCGTATGAAGTTTGTTTTCCCTGGCAATGAGGAAAAGTTCTGATTGTATCAACTCATAATTTACCTTTTCATCAAGGATGAGTTTTTTTAGCATTTCCCTGTCGGAATCAGCCTTCGTTGACGTTTTGAGGGCAATTTGAAGGTAACTCAGGCAGTGCCTGATGAGAGAATTTGATTTATGTAGAAGAATGCCCTTGAACTCTGTGTCTCGGTTTTGGGACAGGTTGAGAAGCAGCTGGTCAAGCCAATGTTTGTATAGATCGGTTTCTTTGAGGGTGGAGTATAGCAGTATCTGAAAATCCCTGTTAAATTCTCTTTTTAGTGAATCCATAAAAAAATTTACAACTTCTTTCTGTTGCTCCTCGGAGAGAAGATCAACCTTTGTAAGTAGCAGAACAACTTTAGGGCTAAACTCCATAAGCTCACGAATTAGATTAAGATCATTTTCTGATAGGGGTCGATCGGAGCTTATGGCAACTATGGCAGCCCCTACCTTGGGAAACCATTCCTCGGAGAGCTCCGTATTATATTTAAAGATACTCCCTAATCCTGGGGTATCTACAATCCTAAGCCCCGCATAGGGTGCGAGTGATGCTGTTTCAATGTCGACTACCTCCACATCCTTATGATTCGCTCTGTTTTTAGCCTCTGAGATGTATTCCTCTATGTTATCGAGGGCAACCTCTGATTGCTTCCCGTTAAAGTATGTGACAATTGCCCTTTCGTTAAGTCCGTGCTGGAGGCGTGTAATGACCGTTGTAACAGGAATAACCCCCACGGGAAGTACGGGTTTTCCTATTAGGCTATTGATAAAAGAACTCTTGCCTGCCTTGAACTGACCAAGTATCGCCACATCGATCAGGGGGTTTTCAACGAAAAGGTCTTCGCATGCTACAATCTGTCGACCGAGAGATACAATATGGAATTCTTTTGTTATATCTTTTATTCGTTGTACGATCTGACCAGCCGTGCTGTTATTGAGGTTGGAAATATTATTTTGTACTTGATGTTCCATCTACTCCTCCCATAAACCTCCCATAAGCCCTTAT
>JAPLDV010000471.1 GCA_026391235.1 Bacteroidia bacterium
TCCCGCCTGTATTCAATACATCCGTTTCAATAATATGACGGCAAACTTCGGCCGTCACCATTTCCGGCGTACCGCGTTCCATGAGCTCAACTCCGTCCACACCTCCGGCCCAGGTATGTTCAGGATATTGATTTTTCAGTTTTACCACATCCATCCCTGCATTCATTTCAAGGCAATAAAAACCATCTACATCACAATCCATCAATTGAGGGAGAGCTGGTTTATAGAAGCCGTCTGAATGGTACAATACCTTTATGCCATGTTCATGCCAGGCTTCGGTAAGCTTTTTTAAGTAAGGAAAATGAAAGGGCTCCAAAACATCGGGGCCGAAAATGGTACCCCCTTTATGAGAAAAGTCTTCAGGAATCAATATAACAGGTGATAACGCTGCATCAGCAACAGCATGAACCCTGCGAATCTCAATTTCAGTCGATACTTCCATAAACTCAAACATCACCTCGGGATAGTTAATGTAGAAATAGGTGAAAATCTCGATCCCCATGGAATCGAAAACGGAACAAAATCCGGTTTGGCTGTAATTCAACACAACAGTACCCCCAATTTTTTGCTGAAGAGAAAGCATATAGTCGCGGTACCAATGACGAAGGATATCAGTACTGATCTCCGATGTGCACCGGCTGCTTTCAATCCCGGGAACCATGGCATAGTCCGGATCGCATTTTACCGTTTTCACCCTTTTTGTCCGCTTTAACAGCCAATCTCTGGCTCCAACCTCATCATTAAAGGGCCGGCTTACATGCCAAGAATTCCAGTTGTCATTCTGAAAAACAAAACCATCGATATTCGCAAACCTGCCGGTTCCTCTCGGGGCAACCGGAGGCATGATCAGATCGGTTGTTTTACGGATCACTTCGCAGATGTCACCAAACGTATAATTAAACCCATCCACTGGTTTCCCCGTGAACATTGAGATAATATCCGGATTGTAACTCAATTGTTCAAGAATGGCGACCCTGTCAACGGGTTTATGGTTCAATGTCAGTTCAACACGTTCCCTTTTACTGATTTGATCCTCAGGGAAGATTTTTTCAAAACTCATATTTCAGGTTCTATTTTCCCGGGCATTTTTATCCTTTTTTCCAGTGAATCAGTGTCAGACAGCAAAATCCCCCTTTTGTATTGATCACCTCATAATCTCCAAAGCATGCCGGAATTACTGCTGATTGGAATAAATTGATATCAGTCTGATAATCAGGATTTGATTTAGAACGGATAATCACATTTTCACCAATTGTAAGGGTTGGGACATGGCAGAATTTACCTTCTGTGCTGTATTCCGCTCTTTTGTAAAAATGGATCCGCTCAATTTCAAACGGCATGGGTCCATAGCTTGAATACCGGTCGATAAAGTACTCTTTTGTCCATTTTACGATTTCCGGCTTGGCCCGAAGGTGTTTTTCAACCCAGTCTTCACGACGGGTCTGATCCATGTCAAATCCGTGGTCGAGGTGCATTTTAACCGGTTTACCGGTCATGGTTTTGGTCATATCATCCCAGGAAGGACGCATAAAGTCGTACATGAAAAATGAGTATTCGGTGCCGGCAATGCTGGGCACTGTATCCATTTCCAACACCATCTGGTTGCCACCATGACCATGTGTGGTTCCCGGAGGAATGAGGTACAGGTCACCCACATTGGATTTCCAGTTTTTAATGTAGTTTTTCCAGTCCGGGATGGGCTCCTGTTTATCCCAGGATTTATAACATTTTCGTTCCCATTCCTCTACATCGGCATCATCGATGAATCCCATCCAGGTATTGGCTCCCTCGTATGCCTCTGCAATATAATAGGTCTCATAACGACCAATAGGTTCATTAAAATGTTTTTCAACATAATGGGAACCAGGGTGGTTATGGATTGGCATACTTATTCGTTCGGCAGGTGTGGATTCGGGGAAATAGCCATCATCGAGCCATACATCAAGCGGAAATAATCCCGGGAAATGCTCCGGAATGTAAGTGCCAAGGAGTTTTATGTCATATTGCATCAGGTTTACAAAAGGCATATTCAATACCTTTCCTGAGCCAATATCAACCAGCATGCTCAGTTCCGGCCCTGCCAACTCATTCCATGCATTGCATTCAAGTCCTTTAATATCCCAAAAATCCTTGTAGCGGTATGCACCCCAGGGTCCGGGCTGGTATATTTCCACCTCCTTAACAGGGTACTGGATCAGTGTTTGCATGATACCATCATAAGCTGCCCTCGGAACAAGTTTCAGTTCGTCAAAATTGATCGCTTCCAAATAAAAATCCATGGTGTTAAAGGCAAATTGCTTCTGGTGTTCGAGCAAATAGAAATCGCAATAGTAATATTCCTTCCAGTTATAGTCCTTTTTGGGTACCTCATAGGCAAAGGGGATCAATCCACCTTCCCACATTTTCCAAAGCAATGGCTGTCGGGTACAATCAAAGTAGAATTTCATGTCAATCTCGCTGGCGATATCCGGAATAAATGCGCCGGAATTAAAGAGGATGATGACCTTGTTTTTGGCCTTGTCGCCTAGGTTTTTAATTAAGAGATCCAATTTAACACGATCCAAAATATCGGCGATGTTGCCCTCCAGGTTGGCATATCCGAAGCTTGGATCTTCACCAATATATCTCTTTTTGTAGGTATCAATTTCTGAAATTGACTTCAGCACTGAGTTAAAATTGATAAAAGTGATCCCGATATCCGGGAGATACTTTTTGAGTTCATCGATGATCTTGTCCCATTCAACTCCGTACCATCCGTCAAATGCTACCGTCAGGCGACCGTTCCTTGACGAAGCAGCTGCAGTAATCTGTTGGGAAATTTGTTTGCAGACTTCAGCGGGTCCGGTAACAACGCTGTCAACCCACTCTTGATTTACCTTGATTTTGTTTTCGGCATTTGACCGACCTTCGTACAATGGCATAGCTTAAATTTTAATAGTTAATAATTAAGTGCTAAATAGATATCGTCATCTGTAGTTATCATTTGTATCTTAAAGAGAAATCTTTTGCAAGATCATCTATTCTTTCCCTTTTGTGAAATCGCTCCAGCCAAGGGGATTAGCAGCAAATAAGCCGTAGCCCCGGGCATGCCAGTAGGTCGGATAGCTCTGGTTTTGAGGATGATCACAGATGATAATGGAGATCTCCTCATTCCCGATTGTTCCGTTGAGCGCCATCCATTTTGCCCTGGTACCCCATACAGCTTCGCCGGTTAACCCTTCGCTGCTGTGATAGTTTCCGGAAACACCTGTCTTTGAGACAATTTGTTCCTTCGAAGGTTTACCTGAGGAATCCAGTAAAGTCACTACTTCATCAGAAGGTAATTCGAGCTGTCGGGCCAGTCTAATTCCGAACATGCCCTCTTTGGTATCTTTGAATAGGACAGTTGTATCACCAGCCGTTAAAGTCGTAATTCTGTCAATAATACGCTGGTTTCCGCTTGCAATGAAATGATATTCCGTCTTTTCCGCAAGCAGCTCTTTCCCTTTGGGAGCTATCCAGCTTTCCCTGGTTTTCAGAACTCCTTCACCTGTTCCGGGTTCCAACTTGTCTACCGCAATATGTTTGATCTCTCCGCCACCAGGTTCCCTGAAACCCCTGGAGCCGTTTCCCCAAAAATCCACTCCGTTAACATTTCCGTAGTTAAACCAGATTCCAACCTGGTGAATATGGTCATTTCTTTCCTCCGCTCTGGGTTTTAAAGGAAATCCCCTGGTTACTTCGGTACCAGAAGATGTCATAACCGGGTAAAGAATCGGTTTATAGACATTATCGGGCCAGCAGAAAGAGGTGAACAGGATATCGTCAACTATCACATCGACTTTATTTTCAGATGGTTTGCTTACAAATTTAACTTGCGGATTCTCTCTTGTGGGTTTTATGGCCTGTCCAAAACAAGACAGGTAAATCAATTGAAATAAAACAATGGTTGTGACAAAAATGAGTTTCATGTTAAATACTTATTAATCATTTTTATACAATTTGTGGAACGATATACGGTTTTCTGTATTCACGTGTCAGCATCTTGTCAGCTTCAGGATTTCTGACAAATTTCTCCTTTGTACCGTCAAATGTGAGCTGACGACCAAGGCGATAAGAGATATTTGCCAGTGCGGGAAGTGCAGCCGACATATAGCCCTCCATAATATCGCAATTCAGATCCTCATTTTTACCGGAACGTATAGCATCGATGAAATTTGCAAAGTGGTCTCCACCGCCGGGAGGTGCCATGAAGGTTGGATCGGATGGTTTCTCTCCAATATTTGATCCTGCAAATGGTTGATCTTCACGTTTTCTGTAAGCTTTCCAGTTTCCTCCGTCGAGTTCGAGGTAACCTTCTGTTCCATAAAACATATTTCCTACGCGAGTCCCGAGGCCCGATTCTCCATTGGTATATCGTCCGCGCGTTTCAAATTCAAGTATTTTACCGTCTTTGTATTTAAATAATGAAGTCTGAGTGTTCGGTGTCTCCTGTTCACATTCCTTAGGGTCAATACCAAAAATATTTCCCATGGAATATACAGAAACAGGGTGCTCATTTTTATTTAACCCCCAGCGCGCAATATCAAACTGATGAGGACCCTGGTTGGCAGTATCACCACCCCCGGTTTGCCAGAACCAGTGCCAGTTGTAATGGAGGCGTTTCTCGTTGTATGGTCTCCACTGGCATGGACCGAGCCAGTAATCGTAATGAAGCGATGCCGGTGGTTCACTGTCTTTTGCAATCCCGAAGGAATCGCGTGGTTTATAGCACAGCCCTTTTGCCATGAATACATCACCAATACCGCCATTATGAAGGAACCCGATTGCTTCCCTTACACCCGGGTTGGACCGGTTTTGCATGCCGGTTTGAACACGCACATTGTATTTCCGGGCAGCGTCAACCATTATTCTTCCTTCAAACAGGTTATGGCATGCCGGCTTTTCAACATAAACATGCTTACCGGCCTGGCAGGCCCAGATGGTTCCGAGTGCATGCCAGAAGTTGGGTGTTGCAAAAGATACGGCATCTATTTCCTTATCCTCAAATACCCTGCGCATATCCCAGGCTGTAGCCGGGGTTTCGCCTGTCAGGCTTTGGACACTCTTTACACGCTCGGTAAAAAATTGCTCATCTGCGTCGCAGAGCGTTTTAAGGCGTACATTTTTACTCTCTTTCAGGTCGCACCAGCTTTGGATATGTCCGTTACCCCGCCCTCGTAAACCAATTACCGCGACGTTTAATCTCTCGTTGGAACCGATAATTGAATTATAGGAACGGTGACTGAAGGCCATACCACCTAAGGCTAATCCTGCTGTTCCCAAAACACCTTTTTTAATAAATTCCCTACGCTTTGTCATGAATTGAATATTCAAAGTTTAATGGGATTGCTGATTTTTGAAGCGTATTTTTTACCATCAGCAAAGACATAAAAATGATCTCCATCCACCGAAACATCAATATTTTTCCCTCTCAGTTTT
>JAPLDV010000872.1 GCA_026391235.1 Bacteroidia bacterium
ATAATTATTCTGAACTTATCTTTCTTTTCATCCAACATCAGATACTGGACGGTCCGGGAGAGCCACTCATCAAAATAGTCGTGATTCTTTTGCTCAAGGAATTCATGCAATCTCCAGAGCCAAATACCTTCACCGCAGAAAAATCCGTATTTAACTCCCCGCGTGTTCGAAAAAGCTATCAATGGATCAGTCAATTCGATGTTCAGGATCTTCTGATTCATCATGATTTGTGACCCCGGGTCCGGAACATAAGATTCAAAGCTTAAATCCAGCGGTGGCCAGGCATTCAGATGGTTCTTAAAGTCCGCAGGAATCGTAAACAGTGTAAAAGAGGGATTCAAAATCCCCTGTGAGGCCTCTCCTGTTTTTCGCCGGTTATCAATGACCATACCATGATTTTCCCTGTTGAAAAGTACCGGATCGGTTGATTTACCAATAATAAATAATACCGGAACCTGCTGGTCTGCTGCCTTGTATAATAGTTCAGCAAGAGGATGCTTCAGTGATGGCAAGCCATGCAGTATGATCAAATCATAGTCCTTATCGGTTCCTTTGAAATCAGATGCTTCCATAATCCTGATATTCAGAGAATTGGTTCCCTTTAAACTTTGAACGATTGCATCTATATCCGGATGGGCCGATTCATAAAGGCATAAAATCTCGCCCTCCTGTTCGATCACTTTTACTATAAATCTTTTCGAGTTATTGTCTTGATTCTTATCGGGTTGATCAGGAATTATATGGGCCTCAAGCTGCATGGTTCCTTTTTCCGGAGCTTGTATCATGAACTCTCCAAAAGGCGCTGCCCGGGAAGCAGTTTCGATATATTTTTCATCGATAATGCCTTTTTTACCTGATATTTGCAGTTTAACCCCTTTACCGGTATAATCGCCGGTATTGAAATAAACCCGGACGGGAAACGTGCTGTTTTTTCTCACCCATTCGTTGCTGATCACCTCCTGAATCCGTACATCCGGAAAACGGGTTGAATCTCCGGAGGCCAAAACCGATACAGGATACGGGAAATTCTTAGCTGCCTCGGAAAAGGTAATTCCCCTGGTTGAAACGCCGTCAGTAGTGATAAGCACACCTCCCAGGTCGTGCGTTTGAGCAAATATTCTCAGATAGCTGAAAAGTTCTCCGGGATCGGTCACCGGATCAGAGAAAGTACATTTATCGCCATCAACCACCTGAGATCCAAATAGAACCGTCTTAACCTGAAAACGGCTGTCAAGATTACCATTCAGGCCGGCTATCAGGGTTGATCTTTTCTCATTGAAACGTTGTTTTTCCTTAACCGGAGGAATCGAAACACTATTATCCTGAACAACAATATAATACGGTTTTACCTGCCGGTTTACCGAAGTCCGGAACCATGGTGAAATGATCAGTAAACCAACGATAATCAGTACCAACATTCTGGATATCCCCAATAAAATCCGGATAGGTTTTACCAGTACTGACTCCTGCGGTTTACGGAAATAGAGCATCCACACCACAAAAATGGCAAGTGCTACCAGAGGCAGCACCAACCAGAGCGGTAATGTAGATTCTATGTGCATAGTTATCGGACTAGATTAAAAGATCACCGCTGCAAAATTTTCGTCGTAAGGGAGGGGGTCCCGACCTTCGTCGGGATGACAAGGCGGGCTTTCGTAGTAATTGAGGGGGTCCCGACCTTCGTTGGGATGACAAGGCTGGCATTCGTAGTACGGGAGGGGGTCCCCGCTGCGTAATTTCGGTGTTTGTTGAGGGGTCCCCGCTTTCGCGGGGATGACAGAGTAGGGAGCGTTCATGGTGGTAACTATTAGGTTAGCATGGCGCCGCATACCTGGATGACCTGACCGCTGACATAGGAGGAGAGATCGGAGGCGAGAAAAAGGGCAACTTTGGCTACCTCATCAGGGGTTCCGCCGCGTTTCAGCGGAATTTTTTCGGCCCATTCTTTCCGTATATCTTCGGAAAGCCTGTCGGTCATTTCAGTCAGAATAAACCCCGGTGCGATGGCATTGCAACGGATATTTCTCGATCCGAGTTCGCGGGCGATGGTTTTGGTAAAGCCGATAATTCCGGCCTTCGAAGCGCTGTAGTTGGCCTGACCGGCATTACCACCAACACCCACAACAGATGACATATTTATTATGGAGCCGCTGCGCTGCTTCAACATCAGCGGCTGGACTGCTTTAGTCAGGTTAAAAACTGATTTGAGGTTAACATTGATAACGAGATCCCATTGCTCCTCAGTCATTCTCATCAGCAAGGTATCGCGGGTGATTCCGGCATTGTTCACCAGGATATGAATTTGTCCGAATTCCCGGGCCGCTTCTTCCACCACGCTCTGAGCCTGATCAAACTTGCTTGCGTCAGAAGCGTACATCTTAACCTTCACGCCTTTGGCCCTGAGTTCTTCTTCCAGGGCTTTGGCATTATCATCATAAAACAGATCGGTCAGGATCAGATTGGCTCCTTCGTCGGCAAATTTGTTGGCTATAGCCCTTCCGATCCCGCGGGATGCGCCGGTGATGAGGGCGGTTTTTCCGCTCAGATCGATGTTAATCAATGTGATGACTCCTTTTTCTGGCGCCGATGGATGCAATTTCGGGGGCCGCCGGCCCGATGGGCAATTCCCGCCTA
>JAPLDV010000045.1 GCA_026391235.1 Bacteroidia bacterium
CAATGTGCCAATGTGCCAATATGCCAATTAAGAAATGTGTCAATTTGTTAATGTGCCAATGTGCCAATTTAAGAAATAAATCCCGTCACGCATCACGTTTCACGCGTCACGCATCACGCATCACGTTTTCCGTTTTCCAAAATTCATACGCGAAGATCAGCTTCTCCCCCACCCCCTTCACCCAGCGCCGGTCTTTCTCGATGACGATGAATCTGGTTGGAAAAGTTTGGATATCATTGGGTAATTCATGCAATGCATTGATGCACAGAGTTTGTGAGAGGGCCGCTTCGGGTAGGCAGATATCAGGTCCCGGGGTTCTGCACCTTTCGATGGCCTGAAACAGTTTTTTAAACTGATGGTCTGCATCGGGGTGACCATAATTGCCAATGGTTCCATCTGCAAGAATCGCCATTATGCCATTTGAATTTTCATCCAGTTTGATAATGGCGTTTTCAAACTCGAACTCGAACGATGGATTAACCTGATTTTCGGTTACATGGGATGCATAAAATAGAATTTCCACACCACTATCCGTGATCGCCCTGCACACCACGGTATCAAAATTTTGGATATCATACGCCCGCCAGCGTTCGCCGGTCACGGTTACCGGAACCGAACTCAGGTTCATCGAGGGTCCGGTAAGGAAGAACATATTATGCAAAAAATGGGCGCAGGCATTGTTGGCCACGCTGTCGAGCACCAGGCTGCCATCTTCGGCATTGATCCTTCCGGCCCAGTGGTTCCGGTTAAAATAGGCGTACGGCCTTGGCCACAGGCAGATCGTTTTCATCCGCACCGGCTTGCCGAATTTGTTATTCAGAATGTCCCTTTTGAGGTTTTGGATCGCATCAGAAAACGACCATTGATACCCTACCTCTACCCAACGGCCTGTTTGGTTCCTGACGGCTATCAGCCGCTTCAGTTCACCGGGGGTGACTCCAACCGGCTTATCAACCAAAACATTGCTTCCATTTCTCAGGGCAACAATCGATTGCGGCACATGATATTGCAACGGCGAAGCTATCACGGTCAGATCAGCTGAATTGCCATCCAGGAAAAAGGACTCCATATCAGTATAGATCGGAATACCCCTGGCTACGATTATTGGAAAATGGTCCGATTTTTCAGGCTGGGGATCGATCACACCGCATATCGTGGCCTGCTCTTCGGAAATCTCTTCCAATAAGGTTTTCAGGTAATAAAAGCCATAACCGGAGATGGCGGAGAAAAGGATTCGGATTGGGTTCATATACTTTAAATACGGGCGTGATAGCTTCCAAAGTTAACATTTCGGCCTTTACTAAATGCATCGAATGCCGATCGCAGAGACAGATTATTATCCAATGTCGTTTAGTTAAGATCAGACCCTCAGGAACAGGGTCGAATTGAGGATCAGAAGAACAATAGCGATAGTAAGTTGCCCCCGGATTTATCCGGGGGTTGACTGGCAACTCCATAAAAACCAGGACTTTAGTCCAAATCTCTTTAATCCTTGTTATTCCTCCTTCAGGAATTGGAAAGTCCAGAAGGCTCTGTAGGTCAATCTAACCCCCCGAATAAATTCGGGGGCAACATAAAATTGCATTTCCTGGTTTTTAGGTCCAGCCCTTACCCATATGCACCTTAACTAAACGACATTGGATAATTATCTGTCTCTACAAGCGCTCCAACAGGTCAACATCACTGATTTCCTGGGTTACCGGATTTACTGATAGTGTTTTGATCTCAAAACCGGTGAATTCCATTGGTATGTCGATAGCCAAGGTCGAAATCAATAAATTGGTTTGTAATGCGACTCCAGTGGTTTCTAATAACCTGATTATCAAGCAATTTTCATTTTCAGCTATCTTGAGTGCTGCCAGTCGGATGGCCTTATTGGATACAACCACAAAGCTTCCCGGATTCTTCCCTCTTTTCACAGGATAACAGCAAAGGCTCATCGAACCGCCATTCAAAAGACGGCTCTCCAGATCAACTGATTCCAGCCTTTCGCTAACCTTGCCTGCATTAATCCTGAACCGGTACAGGTGCTCCCCCTGGTCCATCCGCGTGGTAAAGCGGTCCTGGCGTACGATCGGGGTTACCTCATCGACCGGGTGACCGGCATAAGCCGGAGAGCGGAGCAGCGATAGCCTCAGCTCCCCATCGGAATAATCAAATCCGTAGGTGGTCTGATTTGCAATCGTTAATGCACGATCCTGATCGCGGGAGAACAGCCCGACCCATTGCTGAGCGACCAGCTCTTCACCCTGCCGCTCGAATTTCTGCACGCCGTAAGCCACCTGGCCCAGGCATTCCGCATCGATCAGCTTGCCCGGGAAGGCAAGCTTCAGCATTTTATCCTTCTCATTCCACAAAACCCGGATTTCAATTTCGACTTCGGCACCCTGTTTCGGGATCATATATCTGACCGCAGCAGCGGAGCCGATATACCGGAACAAACCTTCCACAACTGTCCGAACCGGACCAATCTCAATTATTCTCACCGGTTCGACGGGCCCGTTGGTACCCGCAAATCCTGATGTTTCGGCCGGCGTCATCAAACGAAACCGGCCGGCCAGCTCACGGAACGAATCCACCTTCATTCCCCATGGATCTGCATAATCCTTCATCACAAGCAGTTCCGCCGAATCGGGCTTCAGATAGCTGATCCCGTTAACTTTATACTGATCGATGAGGCCCGTATCCGAACTGATGGTGATCTCGCAAGTATCGTTAATAAAATGCAGTTCGTCCTGCACCGGGCTTATTGGTTTATCTAAAATACTGACATCACGGAGATGACAGTTAAACCGGTTCATCGATGAAGCTTTCAGTTTAGCCCTGAATACCAGCCGTTTACGGTGGTCATTGGCAATGTTTGCCGATTCCTTTTCCAACTGATATTCTACAGGATTGCCGCCTTCATCGTAAAGCTCCGGCAGGAGAAAGATATCCGGATTGAAGTTTGGCTCTGCACCCTGTAGCTCAACAATCAGGGTTTCATCAATATCAAAAGGCTCCGGATTATATATCAGAATTGGAAATTCATCCTTAACCGCAGCCTTCTGACCAGCAAGCAGTTTAAAGAAAGCTTTGACCTTGAGCCGTGAGAGGATCTCCAGACCATGACTCATCCGCTGCAGTGCATAAGCCTCTACCTCAGGAATTCCCGAGCCGGGCAGGATATCGTGGAACTCGCAGAACAGCAGGTCTTCAAGGGCTTCACGCAATTCTTTCCGCGGATATCTCATCAGTCCGGCTACAAAAGCATGAGTCAGTATTTTTTCTGTGAAGTAATTGGTCTCCTCCAGCTCCCGGTGCATTTTTTTCACCCGCTGCATCGACGTATAACACCCAACCGCCCAGGGATTTAAATCGGCCTCGACCTTTGGCAAGGTATTCCTTATGGTTTCCAACCATTGGAAATATGCTTCCGGATATGAATGTTGCAATATGGTTTGCGAATCGGGGGAAATGGGGGAAATGGGGGAAATAGGGGAAATGGGGGAAATGGGCGACCGCGGGTCGCCCGTACGGGTGCGATTGGCGAATGCCGATCGTAATCCGTCAATTTTTTTCAAATCCTCGCGCGATGGGCCTCCGCCATGGTTTCCGATTCCCCATAAAAATATCCCGGTTTCAAGGTCAGGATGCTGGTCAATCCAATCATTCAACTTCTCCGCCGCTTTCCCCCTTTCCGAATTGTAATGTTCCAGAGATCGGTGCGCCAGGATCTCCGAACCATCGAAGCCGGTCCAGATAAAATCATCGGGTACCGACAAATTCGGCTCACCGGGACGGCAAAACAGATAGGATGTGTATCCTGATTTTGCGAGGATTTGAACGATTCCCCGCGAGTGGCCGAACGGATCGAAGTTGACGGCTGTTTTCGGCTCAACCCCGAATTTCTCCCGGAAATAATTCTTCCCGATAAGTATCTGTCTGACAAATGATTCCCCTGAGGGCAGGTTGCAATCCGGCTGGAGGTACCAACCCCCGATGACCCAATTCCAGAGCCAGACGGGATCGATGTGGGCGTTGCAGACGAGGTGGAGGGGCTTCATCACAAATGCCTGATATTCATACCTCCGCTTATCTCAATCACGGCTCCCGTTGCATAAGGAATCTCCCCTCCGGCCAGCGTCACCACGGCTTTAGCGATATCCTCCGGCTCTCCCCACCGGCCTTCGGGAATAAGCCCCCCGGCAATCTTCTTGTCGTATTTATCTTTTAAACAGGCCGTCATATCAGTATAGATCACACCCGGACGAATCTCATAAACAGCTATTCCGGTTCCGGCCAGCCGATCAGCATACACCTGCGACGCCATGCTCAATCCCGCTTTAGAAATGCAATACTCCGCCCTCTCAGGCGACGATGCCACCGCTGACACCGATGTAATAAAAATAACACACTGCTTCGCCTCTTCTTCTCTTTCTTTTCTTTCTTCTCTTTCTTCACGTCCTTTACGACCCTCACGTTCCTCACGTCCCTCACGTTCTAACATGTAATTGACGATCATCTGCGTAAAGAAAAACGGCCCCCTCAGATTGATGTCGATCAAGCGGTCGAAGCTTTCAACCCCGGTTTCCAGAATATCAATCCGTTTTAATGGTGCCACGCCGGCATTATTGACCAGCAGATCGATATGGCCGAATTTTGCGGCAATCTGACTGAGAATCGTTGCATGACTCTCAATATCTGCAATATCTGCCTTGATAGCCAGGGCAAATGGTTCTCCTGGTTCAATATTCCGTGAGATCCCAACTACCTGATATCCCTTATCGGACAAACTTTTTGCGATGGCGAAGCCTATCCCGCGGCTTGCTCCTGTGACAACTGCAACTTTCATTCGTAAATAATTTATTGTTTCATGGTTGATTAGCTCGTACTCATGGAGCCCTCAAATTATTTTCATGGCATTTTGCGAGCATTAGCTCATGAGGGGTTCATAACAACAATTTTTGGTATCAGATATCAGGTGTCGGGTATCAGGACCAGAGACCTGAAACCCGATACCTGATACCCTATTTTCTAAACTCTTTCCATATTTGTTCGAACCACATTTCTTCTTTCGGGATCGGCCGGACCGGAACCCAACTTTTCTGAACATTCAGGTTCTCATCCAAGCTAATCTCCAGTATATTCTGATGTTGATCAATCGATGAATTTATACTTTCCGCGATAGCCTCCAGATAAACTGCATGTGTAAAACAAAGGTCGAAAACACGCAAGGCGGCCACCAGTTCAGCGGGTTCAACTGCCTTGAGCTTTGTATTCAGCCGGTGCCATAAATCCCAGGCATTTTTCACTTCTCGCGAAATGGTTTCAGGATTTCTCACCGGCCCGCCATGATCTGACATTCGCTGGTGAAGTTCAGAAAGGACGTCTTTGTAATGCAACGAGCCTTTGGCGGTAAGCATGCGTTCGAGTTGGACGCAAATATGCGTCCCTACATCGCCGGCTGCAGATGGCTGGACGCAAATATGCGTCCCTACACTGCCAACTGCCAACTGCCGACTGCCGACTATTTTCATCGCCGCCCGGATACCGCCCACCTGTCCTGAATTCAGGGCCGAGCCGCCGGGCCGGGTAGTGCCGTGTGATCCGTTCACCTCCCCGATCGGGAACAGGTTCCGGATATTGGATTCCCACCAGATGTCGCCCGTTAGTCCGCCATTGTTGTGCTGGGCGCAGACGGCAATTTCAAGTGGTTCATGGGTAATATCGATGCCATGGCTTTTATACAGATCGATAGCCGGCTGGTTCAGGAGTCTTAATCGCTCTATCGGAGTTTCAGCCAGGGCTCCCGATTTTTCGAGATATTCACGGGCTTCGGGCATCAGTTTATCCAGGCTGAATCCTTCCGGATTGCGGGTAAAATCGATATAAACCTTTCTGCCTGAAGCCACTTCCCGCTGAACCAGGAGATCAATCATGGAAGAGCCAAAGTTTTCCACTTTTTCAGGATCGAAGGGCCATTGGTAACCTTTCAG
>JAPLDV010000375.1 GCA_026391235.1 Bacteroidia bacterium
GTGCGGCGGAAACAGGACAGGGACGCCCCGATTTTGTTTTTTTACATCTTTTCATTTGCCAATCCGACAAAGCCCGCCCGGTCGATTAAGGCCTTCATCTCCGCTGTGACATCCTGAAAATAAGAAGGAGACCCCAAAACGATACCATGAGCCTGTGTCATCTTTTCGATATATTCGTTTGCCGCATCATTCTTAACGGAGCATCGCTGGTCCTGATTCTCGAAACACTTGTAGCAGGCAATGCATCCGTGAATTGTTTTCGCCGATAGCTGAACGAGTTCTGTTTCAATGCCCTCTTTCTCGACCTCCCGCATGAGATAACTCATCAGAGAGTTGGTGTTGCCGTCTTTCCTTGGACTGCCGTTGAAACCGATGACCTTCATGTCTGTTCTCCTTTTCGTTAAGAAGTATTATTAAAAAACTACTGTGAAGAGGGTGATCTACTTTATTGTGAAACTCCAATTCCTAAAGCGTAGTAACCTTATAACCTGAAGGTCACACGAGGTCATCTGCGACGCAGCGGAATTGGTAAGTTGAACAATCCCGCACAGCGGAGGGTATAAAACCCCGCAGCTTGATGCGGAATCTGTTTCCAAAGCTTGCTTTAGGGTTCATAACCGTGATTTTGATTCTGCCTGAGAACGATGAGCTTCGAACAAATCGTAGTTCTTTTTAAGCAAATACGGTATGGGTAAATCGTAAGGACATCTCTCGATACATGCCCCGCATTCATCACATAATTGTGTTGATTCCATAGGCACTTTCAAAAACTCAACCGATACCTTGGGCGACATGCGGCTGGCGACAATCGGATAGCCCATTGCCGGTGTAATTAGAACGCCATTTGGACAAGGCTGGCAATACTCACAACGGCGGCAGAATACCTTGCCCAACTCCTGCCTGTATTTCTCCATGAGCTCTAAATCATGGCTGGTGACATCATTCTGATGATCGTATATGGAAATTATTTCATCAATCGACTTCACCGAATCAAAACCGGGGATTGGAATAATATCGGGAAACTGCCTCAGATATTTGAAAGCTATAGCGGCATTATCAATCACTCCGCCGGCGAATGGTTTCATGACAATAGTCCCTATCCCCTTTTCCCGGCAATATTTATGCAACTCGTCTTTAGCTTCCTGTTCGATAAAATTGAAAGGAAACTGAACCGAACTGAACAGTCCGGTTTTTGCCAGTTTAATGGCCATCTGCAAGTTGTGTGAAGTGACACCCAAAAATCTAATTTTCCCTTCCTGCTTCGCTTTAACAGATTCACCCCAGGCGCCGCCGTCTTTTGTGATCTTTCCCCACTCTTCATCGTTGGCCACTTGATGAAATTGATATAGATCAATATAATCGATTTTCATTGCTTTGAGGCTGCCTTCAAGGTTTTGCCGAAACTCTGCGGCATTGCGCTGGGTGGTTTTTGTCGCAATTATTATTTTATCGCGGACATGGGATAAGGCCTGACCGATTTTAGCTTCGCTGTCCCGGTACATATTGGCGGTATCGTAAAAAGTTATTCCCTGATCAAAGGCATGGCGCAATACTTTCACGGCTTCATCGGTTTGCAAACGGATTATCGGAATTCCGCCGAGACCAACTGCTGAGACTTTTAAACCGGTTTTACCTAAATTAATATAGTTCATACGCTCTAAACTTTTCTTTATAATTTTATCACATATTAACTTAGAGTTCAGCAGCTTTTATAAAGCAAGTTGACAAATATATTTTACGGGTTTCACCTACAACTCCTCAGTCCCATAGAATAAATGAAATTGAAAATTACTATTTAAAAGGTGCAACATAATATTGAGAAAGTATATTATGGATTCGGTCAGTAGACTTTGAAGGGGTTATTTGATATGAGAATCTTCATACAATGGGTAAACAACTTAAACAAAAAGGAGGTAATATCTATGATGAAGAAGTTTATGGCACTGATTATTGCACTATTGTTTGTATTTTCTGTTTCAGTAATTACGTTTGCGGAAGAGGCTCCAAAAGCTTCAACTGCTGGAGATAAGAAACAATCATTATCAGGAACGAAATTCTGTAAAGGGCAGAGTTGCCCAAATACAAAAGACACGGGTGTGACAGCAACCGCAAAAAAGACTACCTCAACGAATAAAAAGACAACACAGACTAAGAAGAAGTATCAAGCAAAATAGCAAGTTCCTTGCTGTATACGGATTCGGAAACAAAAATATAAAAAGGCGTGTGGTGTTAACCATTCGCCTCTTTTTTAGGTTATTTTGCTTTATTGACTTCACAAGTCAACAATGACTGGTCAATCATGGAGTCACTGATTACCAAAAGAAATAAGTGAGCTACCCGCGGCAAGCCGCATGCTATTCTGCAAAGAGTTTTCATAAAATCTCTGCAATGGTTCAAGTTTTATAGGATCCTAGGTAGAGATATGTCCCTTTGGCGTATAGCTGACAAGTCAATCTACACGTTTTTAAATTTTGATCTAGTATCCGCAATCAATCACCCAGAAAACGCCATTAATACCGGAAGCCTTTGCAGCACCTATTTTTTTATAATACGGATCGAGGAGCCATTGATTGTATGGGGGGCTGTTTTGCCACAAGGCCAGCGTAGCATTTTCCGATAATGTGCTATTTGCCATGATTTCACCACAACCAGTATTGCACCCACCGTAATCGTTAAGCCGGCTCGAAAAATTCCGGCCTAAAGAATCATCATGGGTATACATTCTGTCTGAACGCGTCGTAAGATCAGCTGCCATCCAATCAGCGGCTGCTTGGAGTTGATTAGTGCCCGTCAATATCGACAGGGAGTGTTGTTGTCTATATGTGTTGATCAGACTGATCATTGTATTTTCTGTTGAGTCGGGTGGTACAGCTGTCAACAAAGGTACAGATATCTTCGTAGTGGAGAACCGGCAGTTGTTCCCCTCATTAGTCTCCTGTTCCGTTTTGTCGGCGTTTGCGCAGGCGACCAGGTAATAGGAACCAACGGGCGTCGTCGAAGGAATGGTCACCGTAACCTGCCCGGAGGAGTTCGCACCTGCCGCCAGACCTGCAGCCACCGTACGCATACCAAGATACACATCGTTACCCACCTTAGAATCCGCCGATAGGTAATACTTCGTGACTGTCATAACTAACGTAGAACCAGTCCCCGTGTTGCGCGTGGTGTCCGTCACCACGAAAGAGCTGCCGAGGGTAACGCTCGCTGAGGGATTAGATACGGAGGCGACGATCAGGTCGGGGGTCAGAGTTGACTTTCTGTTCATTTGTTGTTTGAGCCTGATGGCCTCCTGCATCTGAGGTGTCATCTGGATGCGGTCTGCCGCAAAGCAGAGGACGGCGACCATCAGAATGATGATTCCTGTAAACAGCATAGAAAGTTTCATCGTTCTACCTCCTTTTGTTAATTTGATTTGTTGGTTTGATATTTGATAAGAACTTACTTTTTTATTTTAAGTGAGCATAGGGTAGCCAAGCTTACATGTCAAGGAAATCTTGACCACAAAATTTGAGTGTAGTGCCGATGTTAGTTTTCAGCCGTGAATTGTGTTTATTACTGATTGAAATCTTGCATATTCACAAGGATGACGATCTGTTTCTTTCAGGAAGCAAGACATTTTAAACAAGTGGGGTTAATACTTTCCAACTATAGTTTCGACGAGATGTAATCCTCCAGTTGCTGGATCATTTCGTTTGATGTATTGAAGAATTTCAAACCGACCTCACAAAAATCATTCGTAGAAAATCTTTTTATCCATATTACTTTTGCAAAGGCAGTTATCATTTGGGGTAAATCCTTTAAAGTAACTTCTATCTTGAGTTGAGTATTGACGGGCAAAAATATATTTGTCTGAATTCTGATACCGGACTTAGAGATATCCTTGCTGAGATAATAGTTGATTTTCTTTTTAGGAAGATTTTCTTCTCCGGAGATGACTGTTATCGTAACCTTATTATCC
>JAPLDV010000795.1 GCA_026391235.1 Bacteroidia bacterium
TCTTTTAATCACAAAAACTATAAAAAAAACGGGTACGCAACTGGCATCGGAGCAGAAATTATTGATACCTCTTTCTTGGAAAGATTAAAAATAATCCATCCCGAATTAAAAAATCGACAGGATTTTTTTGAAGCAATAAAGACGGAACAGGATTCAGGAGTCATCGATGTTGACCCCGAATTAGCTGCTCCCGAGATTGATGTATCGGTTCGGTCAATAGAAAAATATCATGAAATTTCAAAAATAATCCAAATTCTGACGGATACCACACCAGACATTACATGGTCATTGGATTCAATTTTTCAGGTATACCGGAATTATCATTCCCTCAAAACAATTGTTCTCGTTGAAAATGTTGATGGTGTTAACTATGCAATGCAATGGATAAAAAGGGCTGGAGGTATTGTTCAATTTGTTTCGCTCCATCCCTCGTCCTCGTATGCATTAGAACGATGGAATATCCCCCATAAAACGAAGGATGATTTTTACGATGCAAATGAAGTATCCCAATTTGGAATGGATAATTTTGACCGGGTCCATAAATTATGCCGGATTATTGACCGCTCTTTTATCGATCAGTTTGATATAAAAACCATCCGGCCCGGTTATGACAATTTTTTGAATATTAAAATTCTGTTTGATGTTCTCTTCATTCACGCCAAAACCCTCCAAAAAATCATCCAATTTGAAAAACCGGATTCTTTGAAAGTTTTTGCTATTTCAGATAAAGAAAAAATTTATTTTCATCCAATAAATAATGAAGAATCTGTTTATTCCGAAATCCTGAAATCAGATGGATGGAATATACCTATTCATATCAATTACTATAAAGAAAAAATTAACCCGAAGTCTTCTTCTCACATTAATTTCTTTCAACGGATTGTATCATATTTAATTCAATCATTGCGTTCAAATGCTCTTTTAATCAACATTGGTTTGACTTATAAAAAACGCGGTCTTTTCACTGCAATTAAAATAATATTTGCGAGAATAATACATTTTTCTGGCCATACCGTTTTAATTTATGATAGTGGCTATAACTGGGATGAGTGCCTGCCAAATCTATACGGAGCTGGGATCTCTGAAGTTTTGCGTTTAAACCGTACCGAAATAAAAAAAAAGGCAATCTCTAATAACAAACATGACCTTTCGCAAGAATATTCTTCAAACATTTCAAAATCCATAAAAAAATATTATGATAACGATTTAAACTTGTTATCTCCAGTAAACCTTTCAAATATTATCAGTGATCGATTATCCAATTTTATTAGCGATACTATTGAAGAATGTAACTCCGGGTATTTTTTCGTTCAAAAATATATAAGGGATAATGATATTAGGTGTGTTCTCATATCCGCCCATCCAACTGCCTTAGATAATACAGTCGTCCGGGCGACTCGTAATTTAAATATTCCTGTGGTATCCTGGCAACATGGAGGGGCAGGTTATACATATCTTCCCATAATGCCCCATATTGAATTTGCCGGCTCTGATCTTCATCTTGTCTTTGGAGAGGGGGTTGTCAGGAGCTATGAAGATACCTGCAAAAAATATGGATATGTACCGTGTCCACCTTTTCGACCAGTGGGATCGGCTGCACTGAATAGATTATTGATAAATAATACGAGAAAAACGACAGAATATTACAGAAAAAATAGGATTTTATTTGTCACAACATCATATATGGATAACGGTTTGGTAGTATTTACACACCTGAATCAGAAATCGTGGGATGAACACGTATGGTCCATTCAAAAAGGAATTCTCAAATTATCGTTAACGTTTCCAGATTATGAATTCACAATTAAATTGCATCCCTCTCATATTTCCCAACAACCCCTCCAAATGTATAAAGATGATCATGATATACAAAATGTTAAATTCATTGTGAACGAAAAATCGTTGTCAGAATTAATCGGTGAATCCGATATTATAATTTTTGATTTAATCTCAACCGGAATTTTAGAATCTTTAACAACCACAAAAGATCTTTTTGTTTATTCTGGCTTAACCCCCATAGATGAATATCCATTAAACCTTCTAAAAAAGCGTGCTTATGTTACTGATGACCTTGATGATTTTACCAAACAGTTAAACCTGTATTTATTGAATGGTGTAAAGTCAGATCGGATTGATAATCAAAATACTGAATTTCTTGAGAAGTTTGGTGTTTATAAACTGGACAACAAGTGCAATAATCGTGCTTCGGAAGAGATCAGAAAAATAATTCAGGTGAGTGAAAAAAAATAGAAACCACCCCCAAATTATTTTGTTAGTGCACACGATGTAATGTCTCTATACTGGGCATTCAAAACATTGCTTAAATTTTATTGAGTGAGTAAAATCATTTTTACATCCTCCACTAAATAATCCCTCGTAATTTTAACCGAGTATTATCGAGAGAATTTTGTATACAATCATAAATCATTGTATACCCATTTTTAATAGATTTCATCACTGAATTGTCTGAGTACATTAAAAAAATTTTTTTATTAATAAATTCATTTAATGTACCAATCTTTGGCTGAGTGTATTCAATCCCCAGTGCAATAAGATTGATATTCTCTCTTTTTTCTTTTGCATATTGTTTATTAATGAGTGAATACATCGTCATTACTTCAGTTTCGGTCATCGCTGAAAGATTGAATGTTAGGGCCCATTTATTTTTTTCTGTAATTTTGGTGAAATATTTATTAAAAAATTCCTCATGACTTTGAATTAATCCCTCTTTGAATAATATATCATATAATTCCGATCCTGGAAATGGGGTAGTAATCATAAAATGATAAGTCAGATTCGGATTGTTGCGAACTGATTTCTGCATTAAGAGAATTGAAGCTTCAACATCTTCCTTTGTTTCAGTATACTGGCCTACCATAATTGAGAGGTTGACTAATATCCCCACTTTCTTAAGTTTATCCAGCTGAATGAGAATATTTTCCGATGTCGTATTCTTACCAATAATTTTCAGCATTCTGTTTGAACCCGATTCGACTCCCAAACTGATCACTCTGCATCCGGAATCTTTCAGATCCTTTAACAAATTATCATCCATTCTTGTGAGAATGTCAAATCGTGTGGAAACCCTATATGAAATTATTTTGTCCCACGATCTTATCTCATTGACTAATTGCCGTGCTCTTTGGGGTGTAGCTAAAACCAAATCATCAGAAAAATCAAGCATATTGCCGTCGAATCTCTCCAAAGCATCTTTTGCTTCGGCCATAATTATTGAAATTGGACGATATCTCGGCTTACTATGGTGGTAGCAAAAATTACATCTGAATGGACAACCACGTCCTCCATGGACGGTAATAATACGGTCATTATATCTGTAGAATGGAAGCGGATAATGTTCTGCATGCCATTTTCCAATCATTATCCAATCTTCCGGGAATAACTCATAGGGAATCGGTGGAAGGGTGGACAAGTCTTCAATAAATTTTCCAGACCCGGTTAAAATAATGCGTTCACCGGTATTTACCGCGAGTCCTTTTATTGATAAAATATTCTCCCCGTTTCTGAGTGCCCGAACAAGTTCATGGAGGATGATCTCCCCCTCGCCAATCACACCGATATCGGCATCGGTAATTTTTACTGCAAATTCAGGCGTTGGAGTTACCATCTGCCCTCCAATGACAATCGGGAATTTACATCCTGAATCTTTTAAAAGTCCAATTATTTTTTTAATATCATTTAATTCCGGATAGAGGCTACCAAATCCCACCAAAACAGGGTCTATTTTTTTGATTTCCTGAATAAATTCCGAAAAATCGTTAGGATCCGCAGGTCTGAACAAAATTTTTACCGGTTCCCCTTGCTCCTTGAGATATCCCGCCAGATAAGCGAATGAAAAAGGTACAGAAAACTGGATGGTTTGACTTATTAACACGACTGGCCCTTTTTGATTTATCTCACTTATTGGAAATATCATAATTAACGTCTATTATCGGATTTTATCTTATTTAATGTGTAACGGTTTTTATTATGGAAATTTACCGGTGCACCTTATTCAATATTTGTTTATTCGAGAGATCTGTTCCCCCAGTGAACATTTGTCGGTTCTTGCCGGATTCGCAGTAAAGATTTTCACAATATTCCCAAACTGCCCGTTCACGTTTTCCGCCCGGCCCGTTCCATCAATAAAGCGTGTACCCTTAATTTAATAAATCCGGATAAAAATTCTGGTGGGAGAAAATCCTGAACGTTCCCACTGCGATATCCCTGCGTTTGGCACTCTACAAAAAGTGAAACGTATCATCAAGCTGTTGGAACACGAGGTTTGGTCGCTAGAATGAGACTATACCCTTGGGCATAATCCTGTTCTTCTTTTATTGACTCATAAAAGATCAGGGTGTTTTTAAGTGTACACCAATTTGTTTACACCATCATAAAATATGATTGAATCTTTTTAAATACAAAATTATTAATACTTTTATAAAATATCCTTCTTACTATTGCTGTTCGACTTTAGTGGATTCTTATTGACAGGATTCTTTCAAACCGACACATAGAATAGGTTCTTCCTAGAGGGTTCCATCAAGTGATCAGACTTAAAAAATAGAAACTCTCTACCCGGGAAAAACTGAGGTAAGAAAGCAGGATCAAGAGTAGTAGTCAGATCAAAATTATCATAGGTAATCAGTACAATTTCAGCTTTTTCTGAACCAGGGAAACTCATGAAGTGGCGTGCGTAATTTGAAACAATCTCTTTAGGCATCTCAACAAATGAATGTGAATTCATAAAAATATCAACTTGAGATTGCAGTCTCTCAATTTGCCACGGTGTAATACAAAAAATCTCGAGATCATCTGTGTCAGAAAATTTTATTTCCTGCAATTTTCTAAGCATTCTGTAATCATAAACAGCCTCGCCATAGAATGCCTTTAAATATTGAGTTCCGACATACAGGTTTGGCGGAATATCAAGGTATATTACCTTCCTGATTTTTGGATAGTTTTCAATTAAGAGATGGATATTTATTCCAAATCCTCCACCTAT
>JAPLDV010000774.1 GCA_026391235.1 Bacteroidia bacterium
AACCGGTATCCCAGATGCTGTCGCCGTTCCAATCCCACCGAACCTCCAGGTCACTCAGCGGGGTTTCATCATCCTTGCAACCCGATGCATCAAACTGGAAATTCGTAGCGGTGGTGCCGCTTGACGGAGTAACTGTAAAGCCGGCGATAGGCGCCGGACTGTCTTTCAGGCATCGAACCGAAAACCCGTAACCGCGGCCGATGTTGCTCCGTACCACCCCATCGCCGTCGTAGAAAAGGCTCCGGTGCCAGGCAACAGCCGCTTTTGTGGCTGCTGACGACCAAAAACCGACCCAGTCACCACTGCCATAGAAGTACCCGTCAATTTCCCGGGAACCGCCAGGGAGAGCCGTGAAACCACTGGAATTGTCACCATTACCATTTCCGCCCCATAAGGAAGTGGATTTCATTTTCTTTCCCACCGATCCGGATCCGCGCCAGTTGGAGCTGTCGGCATCCGATGAACTCATACCCTGGTATGTTTCCAATATTTTCCATTCCTGATCATCTGGCAAGTGCCATCCGGAAGGGCAGACCATTTTCGATGCTTCCCAATTGTATAATACCCCATAGGTGGTATAATTGGCATTGGCCTTAGCTTCAATGACGCTGCTGCCCTCATAATCGTAAACCCAGCAATGGCGTGAGGTGTCTGATCCGCTTGCGGATGGACTCACAGAGGGCAGGAAAGCCAGGTTCTGGGCCATCCAGATCTGATCGCCAATTTTAACCACGGAATAATTCTTTCCGTCGGCATCAGTGCAGGCAACAAATTTTACATCGTAATTCTTCGAAGAAGTGGGTGAGTCAGTTACTATCGTAGTATAAATGCTGCTCTTGCATTTGTAAAGAATGATATCTCCCAGGGCATAATCCAGGGTAAAGGATGTTTGGGAAGTTTTAAGCCCTGATTTGGGAGGGTTGTTGTGATTGTTGTGATTGTTGTGATTGTTGTGATTGTTGGATCCGGAGCCGAGGTATTGAATACTGTTTTCCGATTCAGTTGCTTCGGTGCAGATTACTTTATAGCTTGATGTTCCCTGGTCAGTTGAAAAAGTGACCATATAAACTCCACTGTTGGCCACTGAAAGAGTAAACTCATTTTCCCCGGGCGGGATGAAAGCCTTGGTTTGCGCGACAATCTGACCAACAAGGTTTTGGATTTTCAGATAAACCGTTTGAGGATTTTCAACAATCGTGGTGAAAGTGCCTTTGCCCGAAAACGGGTTTGGATATACTGTTCCCCAACTTGTTAAATCAGAAATTTGAGGGATGCCGGTATTGGTACCCAGCACCAATGTTTCATCTCCGGGAAAGGTAACTCTTTGGTTTGTGACCAGATTGGTGGCGGTAACACTATCGATTCGGGTGGCTGCTCCGGTTCCGGTAAAGGTGACGGAGATGTTCTGGCAGAAGGAAACCAGGGTTGCTGACATCATCAGGGTTAGAAGGATTGATTTTTTCATTGGGTTAAAGTATTGTTGGTTAACAGGTTATGTTTCAATTAAACGTTTGTAATCTCCGCTGATGAACGTCGTAGGGACGCCTATTGGCGTCCGCGCCCGCACACCACGAATGCCCCGCGTAGGG
>JAPLDV010000927.1 GCA_026391235.1 Bacteroidia bacterium
CTGCTTCGCCAAGTGGCATTGCAGCGGTGAGTGCGTTGCAAAACTCGAACACGATGAATACCTGGGAGCACGCGGCCATGACCGTTGCCAGCTTAACAGGAAACTCGTTGCCAACGAATTAATACAGCTTATTGAATTAACAAATACAAATTCTTAGAATATGGGACCAAACAAACCACCTGATGACAGACTTAAACCCGATGGCAAAAAATCAGCCCAATCAGCTACTGTAAACAAGTCGGTCAATCTGAAAATTCCAGATAAGGAATTGCACATCATGAATGTTGACGAAAAGGCTCCTGACGGGAGCGGTACCTGCTCGTGCAATTCGGTATGCACCTGTGTACCGGTTGATTCCTGTTCGTGCAATATGGTATGCACTTGCGACAGTGTATGCAGCACCAATTTATGTGCATGCAACCCGTTCGATGATTGTAACCATACTTGCAGTTGCGTTGCAACTTGCTCAACATGCTGTGTAGGAGTATACTGGTATCCTAACTAAAAACCGCATCCTCCATTTTGGGCTCGTTTTATCAATAGCCAATTCAACTATGAGAACAAAATGCACCTTCTCCTTCATCATTTTCGTGCTTTTATCCGTGTCTCTGTTCTCACAGACATCGGGTACTAAGAAGTGGGATTATCTGACTGATTTCCCAATCCTTTCATCCCCGGCAATTGGTATTGATGGAACGATTTACATAGTTTCCATGCGAAACCTTCACGCTATTGCTCCGGATGGAACCCAAAAATGGGAGTTTTTGCTTGGAGATAATATGGGGACTTCCTCTCCCGCAATAGGCTCAGATGGAACCATATACGCTTGCAGCCTTGGTCAATATCTCTATGCAATAAATCCTGACGGAACACAAAAGTGGAAATATTACAATTATCTATACCCCATACAATCCTCCCCCGCAATAGGAGTTGATGGAACAATATACTTTGGCTCTCCGGGAGGTACCCTTAAAGCAATTAACCCGGATGGAACCGTGAAGTGGGAGATTGGTAACATCATACAACCAGACACACCTCCTGCCTTGGGCGTAGATGGAACAATCTATATAGGGTCCGTTTATGGTTATTTTTATGCGATAAACCCTGATGGAACCTTGAAGTGGATCTATACAACCGGATCTCAAATATGGGGAGCTCCAGCAATAGGTTGTGATGGAACCATATATATCGGTTCTTTTGACAATAAACTTCATGCCATTACTTCAACAGGGACCAAAAAGTGGGAGTTTTTAACCGGAGGTTATGTTCGATCATCCCCCTCAATTAGCAGTGATGGAACCATATATATCGGTTCGTATGATAAGAATCTGTATGCTATAAATCCCGATGGAACCAAAAAGTGGGAGTTTATAACTGGTGGTGTTGTATCCTCCTCCCCGCTTATAGGATCTGATGGAACTATATACGTTGGTTCTGAGGACAATAAGGTATATGCAGTTAATCCTGATGGCAGCAATAAGTGGGAGTTTCTAACCGGGGATGTAGTAAGTTCTTCTCCGGCAATAGGATTTGATGGAACCATTTATATAGGTTCAAACGACATGAAACTCTATGCCCTATTTTCATCCGGCGGAGGATTGGCAAAAAGTCCATGGCCAAAATATCGGCATGACAATTTCGGTAAGAGTCGCTTCACTGATTTAATCGTTATAAATAATAATTTTTCGAATATTGTATCACCAGATCAATCCTATACTTTTGATTTAAATCTATTTAGCACCTATAATGGGAATGTTGCAATAAGCCAAATCAGCTTTAATGATGCGAGCTTCAGATTCTCATCATCACTGCCGATTACAGTTGTTCCAGGAATAAAAAAAGAAATAAACATTTCGCTTACAGAACCGCAGAAAAAATGGTACAGACCAACTCTTTCAATTGATTATTCCGTGGAAGGATCAAATATTGCGAAAACCTTTGCTTTGGATGGCGTCATCTTTTCCGATGACAGCAGCGAACTTGCCCACACCGCCAACCAGGTTATGCCGGTATGGAAATCGTTGGATAGGAGTAATGAAGTGTTATTGAATAATACCAAAGGCGTAATCTACAGGCTATTATCCGATTATAACGCTGCTGACAGCTGCTTTGATATTGCAGTCAGCAGGGCCTTAAATGCCCGCTACGGCTATGCCGGCATCATGATGAACATCGGGGTGGTTAAATCGGATCAGGTAATTCCCGATTCTGCCAATGTGTTTTACACCGATGCCCTTAAAGATATCCAGGCAACGGCAGCAACTTCTGCTCTGGCTCCGCAAGTTTATTACAACCAAGCCTGGGAGGCCTATAAAAAAACCAATTACACCGATGCCGCAGGACTCGCCACGCAAACAATAAATCACGCCAAGACCAATGCCTATCTGAAAGCTTGATGCATTTAACCTTGCTGTAACGTTAGATAAAGAAGGCCCGATCGGCCAAATGGCCCGTGAGAATCTGGAAATGATCCTGGGCAGTGGTACGGACCTGAATCCGGTTGGTACTGACATCAAGCTGTATCCAAATCCGAGCGATGGGAAAATAGTGATCTCCACAAGCAATCTACCGGGTAACTTAATCATTATTGTTTTTAATCAGACAGGCGAAAAAGTATTCTCCAGTCAACTGACCGGTTCCGCCAACTCTTCCCGGAATCTTGATCTGAGCCATCTTGTTGATGGTGTGTACACTGTTCTCATAGTATCGGATAACTTGGTATTTACAGACAAAATTGTAATCATCAAAAAGTAGCCGTTAAACC
>JAPLDV010000652.1 GCA_026391235.1 Bacteroidia bacterium
ACGGAGCTGCTGTTGCTGAGCGGGAGGCTGGTTAACTGATTTCGACAAATATTTGAATGATATGTTATAAAATTCAGAGTTGGTATTCTTTACTTTTCCAGCAAAGAAATTATGCTTAGAAAGTAACATTTTCAATAAATGATCAGAGTACTAACGGTTATCATTATTCTGGGTTTTACGGTATCCTGCAATCGGCCAAATGATGAAATCTCCCTGGCCGGTAAATGGGCATTAAGCCTAAATTACATAAGCGATTCCGATAATTCATATCCGCAATTGCTTGATTACAACCTGTCTGTTACTCTCCCTTCAACACTGGACTCAGCCGGCATCGGAACTCCCATTCATGTTGAACCCACGCTCAACCGCGAAGTTATGCTTCACCTTCAAAGAAAAGTCTCCTATATCGGACCGGCTTACTACCGGAAAGAAATTGATATCCCCCGAAGCTGGGAAGGCAGGCATATCAGCTTAAAACTCGAAAGGGTGCTTTGGGAGTCGGTTGTCTGGATCGACGATAAAAAGGCCGGTACCAACAACAGCCTTTCCACACCACATTACTATGACCTATCCGCGTACCTTACCCCAGGCAAGCATACCATAACGATCTGCATCGATAATTCAAGAAAATTTGTTCTTAATCGTAACGATTTGGCGCATGCATATACTGAAGAAACACAAATCAAATGGAATGGTATTCTTGGGGAAATCTCGCTGAAAACCGGCAATGCCGCTCATATTTCCAGTCTTGCACTCTATCCTGATTATGCGGGTAAAAGCCTCGCCGGAGAAGTCAAATCAAGGCTGACAGGCAAAGATTCATACGAACTTAAAGTCCGGTTAGTGGACGGGAATAATAGGATAATTGGCGATACAATGACCGCTGTAACCGGAGATAATACCCGATTTCAGCTAAATCTCAGCTGTGAATTAAAACCATGGGATGAGTTTTCGCCATTTCTTTACGCTGTTGTTGTATCGCTTATCGATAAAAATCAGAACATTATAGATGCTTGCACTGACAAATTTGGGTTTCGAGACCTTGAGGCAAGGGACAGAAAATTCTATCTCAACGGCAATCAAATTTTCCTGCGGGGAACTCTCGAATGTTGTATTTTCCCGCTGACAGGTCATCCCCCGACAGATATGGGAAGCTGGGAAAAAGTTTTCACAACGGCCCGGGAATATGGACTGAATCACCTGAGATTTCATTCGTGGTGCCCTCCCGAAGCAGCTTTCGAAGCAGCTGACAAAATGGGCATGTACCTGCAGGTTGAACTGCCAAACTGGAGCCTGAATTTTGGAGCTGATATGGCTTTGGTTAATTATATTTATCAGGAAGCTGATAAAATCATAACCGAATACGGCAATCATCCCTCTTTTTTATTTATGTCGATGGGAAATGAACTGGAAGGCAATTTTGATCTTCTTACCGGCTTGGTTTCAAGTCTTAAAAACAGGGACCGGCGACATCTTTATACGACTACCACATATTCTTTTCAGAAAGGACACGGATTGTTCCCTGAACGGGTTGATGATTATTACATAACACAAAATACGGAGAAAGGATGGGTTAGGGGACAGGGGGTTTTTGATCAGGCTATTCCCGATTTTAAAACTGATTATATCAAATCTATCGACCACCTGAACATTCCTGTAGTATCCCATCACACTGTTGTATAAAGAAGAAATCGAAAGAGCTATTAAAACACAGGGATTGAGTGGTTTTCAACTGCTAGACCTGCATGATTTTCCTGGTCAGGGAACTGCGCTGGTAGGAATTCTGAACGCATTCTGGGAACCGAAAGGTTTTGTCAGCAGCGAAGAATGGCGGATGTTTTGTTCCGAGGTGGTTCCTCTCCTATGGTATGAAAAGGCTGCATACACTACCGATGAAACATTTTCAGCAGAATTCGGAGTGGCAAATTATTATCAGGATTTCAAGGGCGTCAGTGTGCATTGGAAAATATCAGGGAAGAATGGGATTACAATTAAAGAGGATTCAATCCGGAATGTTAATATTTTACAAGGGAGCACATCTAAACTGGGAGATATCAGCCTGCCCCTGGCCGGTATTTCAACTCCGGCAAAGTATACTATCGAAGTATCCCTGGAGGGAAATAAATATAAAAATCAATGGAATATCTGGGTTTACAGCAAAAATATTGAAATGCCAGATTCAGGTATATTGGCAACAAACTCTTTTGATGAAGCCGTTAATGCTTTAAAAATTGGCCAAAAAGTATTTCTTAATCCTAATGTTCAGGATATCGCAGGAATTACAGGGAAATTTGTACCTGTATTCTGGAGTCCGGTGCATTTCCCTGACCAACCGGGAACCATGGGCTTGCTGATAGATCCGGGACATCCTGCTTTCCGCGATTTTCCAACCGATTTTTATTCCAACTGGCAATGGTGGGACCTTTGCAAAAATTCCAAAACTATTGTTTTGGATAGTCTCGCAGTAGATCCCATTGTAACAGTTATCGATAATTTTTTCAAGAACCGGAAACTTGGAAATATTTTTGAAGCAAAAGTGGGTGAGGGTAAACTGATATTCACCTCGATCGACCTGCACTCCGGCCTTGAATCCAGGCCAGTTGCCAAACAGCTGAAATACAGCTTGCTTAATTATATGAACAGTGCTGACTTTAACCCATTATTCTCCATTAAATCAGAGGAGATTTTATCATTGTATTCAAAGTCCGGCTATCCTCAGGTAAAATAGCGGGTTATGTAAGGCTTTTGTGCTGATATTTTTTTGGGCTTATTCCAAACTGTTTTTTAAATGACTTACAAAAATAACTCAAATCATTGAAACCACAGGAATAGGCAGCTTCCGACACATTTGCTCCCTCTTTGATCATCATGACTGCAGCCGATTGCAGCCGGACGTACCTGATAAATTCAACGGGCGACATGCCGGTAAGGCTGGTAATTTTACGGTATAGATTTGAAGTGCTCATTCCGATTTCTTTACTGAGTGCCAGAACATTCATTTCGGTATTCATAATCTTCGACTCGATGATCGATTTAACATTATGAAGAAATTTTGTATCTATGGCAGAAAGCTCAATCGTTTCGGAAGTAGGCATACTCCCATGTGAATACCTCTTAATTAGTTTTTCCCTTTGTTCCAAAAGTGATTCTACTCTGGTATAAAGGGTTCTCACATCTACTGGTTTACAAATATAGGAGTCGGCATTTGCAAGGTAACTCTCATAGCGGGTTTCTTCATCAATTTTGGCTGTAAGCAAAATGACAATAATATGGCTTGTTTCAATGTTATTCTTAATTTTTGTGCATAATTCAATACCATTCATAACAGGCATCATCATATCAGTAATAACCAGGTCGGGCTGTTTATGAAGGCAAATATCATATCCCATATAGCCATTTTCAGCTTCAAGGGTTTTATAGTAATTTGAAAGATGCTTTTTTAAGAGTTTGCGAAAATCGGAATTATCCTCTACAATAAGGATGGTCTTTTTTTCATCTTTTTCAATATTCTCAGCAAATTCATCCTCAAACGGCAAGAGTGAATCATCATGGTCAATGATAAAATTTCTCGACTGATAATTAATGTCGTCATATATGATTTCACGCGTTGAATATGATTCGGCAGATACCGGGATGTTGACTGAAAATTTGGCTCCAAGATTTTTTTCATTCTGAACTGTGATGAATCCTTTGTGGTTTTCAACCAGGTTTTTGGCGAGAGCAAGGCCTATGCCCGCCCCAAAAGTTTTTCCGGTAACAGAATTTACCTGGTAGAATCTTTCAAATACCTGATCGAGTTTTTCTGTTTCAATACCCTTACCGGAATCAATAACATCCAGTTTTAACCAAATGACATTTTCCTTATCATACAACCGGTAATTGATAACGATTTTCCCATTGTCGGGTGTATACCGTAATGCATTCGATAAAAGGTTACAAACTATTTTATCCATTTTATCGGGATCAAAATAGATGGTCTGATCTCCATTTCC
>JAPLDV010000535.1 GCA_026391235.1 Bacteroidia bacterium
AAACAGGTGTATAAGATTACTTTGAAAACCTATGAATATTAAAATTTTATTGTTTGTCAGCACCTGGATATTTGCCGGATTTGCCGCTTATTCCGATGAAACCGGCCGACCGTTCATGACCTTTTACACCTCCGAACAAACGGGAGGGCATTTCCAGAACTGGTCATTTATTCAGGACGACCGGGGTGTCATGTATATTGGTAACGGTTATGGCGTCCAGGAGTTCGACGGATCGACGTGGCGACTGATTCCGAATTCCAACGGTTCATTTGCCAGTTGCTTTACCAAGGATTCAACAGGACGCATTTATGTGGGTTCGGCTGCTGAATTCGGCTACCTGGCACCCGATGAAAAGGGAGCCATGCAATATGTTTCCCTTGTTGACCAGATCCCGGAAGCTGACAGGGGGTTCACTTCCATTAACAGGATATTTGCCCTGAAGGAGGGCGTATTCTTCCAGTCCAGTCAGCGGATGTTCCTGTTCACCCGGATCCCGGTACCGGCAGGTCAGCCGGAAAAATGGAAGGTGAAGGTGTGGAGGCCTGAAAATGCAAATACCTATTTCTGGTTCTGCCAATACCTGGATAAAACCCTGTATGTTCATCACAGTACCCGCGGTCTGCTTAAAATGACAGGCGATTCCCTTCAGCCGGTAACCCGCTGGAAGACCTTGACGAACCTGCGTGTACGTAACATTCTGCCCTTCCCGGGAAAGAAAGGATCTACCTTGCTGGTGACCACAACCGGAGGGCTGTTTACAGATGACGGGAATTCCCTCCGGGCTTTTCCCACCGAAGCCGATGACCTGTTCAAAGGGACCCTGGGTGATCTGAAAATACTGGATGATGGCAGCATCGCGATCGCTTCCTTGTCGAACGGGCTGATAATCATCGACTGTAACGGCAAAATAAAATTGAACCTCACTGCCTCAAACGGCCTCCTGTCGAATGTCATCAGGAACATTTATATCGACCGGCAGGGTAACCTGTGGCTGGCAATGGATGGAGCCATTGGAATTCTGGAATTCAAATCCAACCAGTCAAGCTATCGTCTGTCGGCCAGCGGAATTACCGACATCACACGGTTTCAAGGAACCGTTTATGCCGCAACCGGTACCGGGATCTATTACCTCGATAACCGGGATGATGAGTTCAAGGCTTTACCGGAAACGCCCCGCGCACTCTTCAATTATTTTTGTATGGATGAAGGGCGTCTTTTGAATGTTTGCGTTAGCGGTATTTTCGAAATCAGCCTGAACCGTTGCAAAAATTTGGTCTCAGCTCAGAATCAACTAGTCTATTTAACTACCATACATCCGTTCAGTGCCGACAAACTGAAGTTCCTTGTTGGTACGATGGGTAGTTTTGTTGTAGTGAAAATGGATCCACTGACCAGAAGGTTAACCCTGGAAAAAATTATTCCTGAAATTTACGAATACGTGAACATGATCCGGGAACCCGAACCCGGTGTCTATTGGCTTGGTACTTACGATGCCGGCACCATCCGCATCCGCTTTGAAAATAATGATACCGGCAGGGCGATCGTAGAGAAATTCGGGCCCGGTCAGGGGCTGCCGCAGGGGACTGTGACTGTCAGCATCATTCCGGGAAGGCTGGTATTCAGCACAAACAAAGGATTTTACCGGTTCGACGAGAGTCAGAAGAGATTCAGTCCCGATACTGTTTTCAGGGATCTGAAACTCGGCGTTAATCCGAGTGAATATCCGGTAGCGGCTGATGCACAGGGCAATATATGGGCTTTTAATGGCAAGCGGATGGTGTTTTACCGCCTTGGTCAGGATGGAAAATACCGTATGGAGAACGGGGCCTATTCAAGGTTCGGAGGTCAGATGGTTAATGTGATTTATCCTGAAGCGAATGGCACCACCTGGTTTGGCCTTTCAGGAAGCATCATACGGTATAAGCCGTCGGCTGATACCGTTGCGGCCCCATGGTCGGCCATGATCCGGACGGTGAGGTTCGCCGATGAGACGCCCCTTTACCTCGGCGGAGGAAAAATCGTACACGCAGGAGTGGACAACCCGCAGATCCCGTTCTCGCATAATGCCCTCTCCTTTGAATATACCGGCCTTTCTTACATCAAGCCCGAAGCAAACGAGTTTCAGATCAGGCTCGACGGATATGACCTCAGCTGGTCGGCCTGGTCGAAGGACAGCAAACAAAATTTTACCAACCTTTCTCCGGGCACATACACCTTCCGGGTAAAGGCACGGAACATTATCGGACAGGAGAGTAAAGAAGCATCTTTTGCCTTTACCATACTGGCTCCCTGGTACCTCACCTGGTGGGCTTACCTGGGTTATGCATTGCTGGCAGGTTTTGCGGTATACATCCTTGTATATTACCGGACCCGTAAACTGAAGGACCGTAGTCTGGCCCTTGAAAAAATCGTGGAGGAGCGCACTGCCGAGATCCAGGAGCAGAAAAACAATGTTGAACAGCTCAGCCGGATCGGGAGGGACATCACCGCATCGCTTTCCATCGAAAACATCATCAAGACGGCTTACGAGAATGTCAATAACCTGATGGATGCCTCGGTATTCACCATCGGGCTTCATAAATCCGAAGAAAACTGCATCGAGTTTCCGGCTACCATTGAAAAGGGGGAGCTGCTCCCGGCCTTTTCGATCCCGTTAACCGATGAGAACCGCCTGGCCACCTGGTGTTTCAATCACCGGCAGGATGTGATCATCAACGATTACAATGAGGAATATGGCCGGTACATCAACCTGCGACAGAAACCTGTTGCGGGCGACCATACGGAATCGATAGTTTATCTGCCACTCTGGAACAAGGAAAAGGAGATCGGTGTGATTTCCGCCCAAAGTTTCAGTAAGCATGCCTACACCGATTACCAGGTGAATATCCTCCGGAACCTGGCCACCTACAGCGCTATCGCCCTGGAGAATGCCGATTCGTACAGGAGGCTTGGCGCTCTGCTGGATGAACTGAAATCCACTCAGGACAGGTTGGTCACCCAATCAAAGCTGGCCGCACTGGGTGCATTGACAGCCGGTATCGCCCACGAGATCAAGAACCCTTTGAATTTTGTCAACAATTTTGCTTCGATGAATGCAGAGCTGGTTGAGGAGCTGCAAGAGATGATGGCGGAAGAAAAAGGGAACCTGGATCCCGAAAAGCTTGCTGACATAGAGGAAATTTTGATCACCCTTAAACAAAATGCCACAAAGATCCAGGAACATGGAAAACGCGCCGACAGCATCGTACGCAGCATGCTGCAGCATTCGAGGAGCGGCTCAGGCGAACGCCAGCCAACCGATATCAACGCCATGCTGGAAGAAGACCTCAACCTGGCTTATCACGGGATGCGGGCCCAGGATAAGGAATTCAATATCAAAATCGATACGGATCTCGACAGGTCCCTGGGAAAGATTGAGGTTATCCCACAGGATATCAGCCGGGTATTCCTGAATATCATCAGCAACGGATTTTACGAAACCCACCGGAAAAAGATGGATCAGGAGGACGGTTTTTCGCCAACATTATCGGTACGCACGCGAAAGCTCGGAGACCAGGTGGAAATCCGTATCCGCGATAATGGTAACGGCATCCCGAAGGCAGTCCGGGAAAAACTGTTCACACCATTTTTTACAACCAAGCCTGCCGGCCAGGGTACCGGCCTGGGCCTGTCGATCAGCTATGATATTGTGGTTCACAAGCACGGTGGACAGATCAGCTTTGAAACGGAGGAAGGAAGTTTTACCGAATTCATTATTCTGTTGCCTGGAAATCACATGAAAAATCCGGGTTGATTTATTCAGCAAAAACCATTAAGATGATCATAGGGGTGTTGTTCGATATGGATGGAGTGCTGCTGGATTCGGAAGAATTTATGTGTGAAGCAGCTATCCGGATGTTTGCCGAAAAAGGGTTACTGGTAAGAAAGGTGGATTTTCTCCCCTTCATCGGTACGGGTGAAAACCGTTACCTGGGAGGTGTGGCAGAAAAATATGGCTGTGATTTCAATCTGGATGAAGATAAGGCCAGGGCCTATGAGATTTATGCAGAAATCACTACGGGTAAATTATCCCCTCTGCCGGGAGTTCATAAGTTTGTTAAACGATGCAAAAGCCGTTCATTGAAGTTGGCTGTTGCCACAAGCACCGACCGGGTAAAGATGGAAATCAATCTGGCAGCGCTTAGCTTGCCTGACGGCACTTTCGATCAGACCGTAAACGGGCTTGAAGTCGAACGTAAAAAGCCTTTCCCGGATATTTATCTGGAAGCGGCAAGCCGGCTTGGAGTTAAGCCGGAGGAATGTCTTGTGGTGGAAGATGCAGTCAGCGGTATTGAGGCCGCGAAAGCGGCCGGCTGCAGGTGCCTGGCATTGATGACCAGCTTCCCGGCAGAGCGTTTAGTAAATGCCGACTGGATCTGCCATACCCTGGAGGATGCGCCGGATGAATCAATAGACTGGTAAATAAATCTTTAGCCGCAGAGGGCGCGGAGTTTTTCGCAGAGAACCGCAGAGGATTTTCTATTTTTTATATAATCCTTTCGCTGTCCGATCTTCCGGTTTCGGAGCCGGTGTCATTTTGGCCGGGGCAATTTTTACCAGCTTCATCACCTCTTCCACCACTTTTTCGATCTGCGGATCTCTTCCCTGAACGAGGATATTGGGATCATCCCAAACCGGAAAATCAGGAGAAACCCCAATGCCTTCCCAGAACCAATGACCGTCATTATCATACAACCGGGCATCCGGAACGGTGATACTACCTCCGTCGATGAGGCTATGACCGGTGGCAGGGCCAACCAGAATTCCGAGGGTACGTTCGCCGACAATCGGACCGGCCTTCAGTTCCTGGAATGCCCAGGGTAAGCCATCACCGCCAGATCCTGCCCAGCCGTTGATCAGCATCCCCTTTGGGCCATTATTGGTTTTAATGGGTTGTGTATGGTCCTTGCCGTGACGCCAGTGGAGATTGTAAACCACCGGACGCTTGAGAAGCTCGAGGAATCGGTCGGCGAGGGCACCGCCACCGTTGAAGCGCTCATCGATAATGAATCCGTCTTTATCGAGCTGGCCATAAAACATCTTCACCAGTTCCAGCTGGCCTTGTGAGGAAGTGTTTGACATATAGATATATCCCAGTTTGCCATCCGACAGTTTTTCAACCATCTTCCGGTTATTCTCGATCCATTCCAGATATCTGAGGTTCGATTCTTCGCCGGGTGTCAGACATTTTACCACAATTTTTTGGCTATCGTCAACTTTCCCGGATTTGCTCACGGTCAGTGCAACAGTCTTGCCGGTCAGGCCTTCGAACGGGGCATAGGGATCCATTTTCGGGTCCAGATTGACACCGTTCACAGCCAGAATATAATCTCCGACACCTGTTTTAACACCGGGCTGATCAAAAGGCGACCGGGCATCGGTATCCCAGGCAGCCGGGGTAACGATCCTTTTAATTCGGTACAATCCATTTTCCAGCGACCAGTCGATGCCCAGGAATCCGGTTTGTACCGGACGAACGCTTTCAACATCGCCACCCGAACTGTAAGTGTGGCCGGCAGCGAGCTCGGATACCAGCTGCGTCTGGATATTGATTACATCCCATCGGGTACGGGCATAATCGATCAACGCTCCGTACCGGGTACGCATTTCGTTCCAGTTGACCCCCTGCATGTTAGGATCATAGAAGAAATCGCGGTGCCTGCGCCAGGTGTCATTAAAAATCTGGCGCCACTCCTCACGCGGTACCAGGTCCATGACCAGATCGCCTGTGGGAATCGGCTTTTCAATTTTCTGGCTGGCTGCAGGCTGGATGATGCCGTATTTCCCCTGGCTCGAAACTAGCAATGATTTACCGTCTGCCGTGACTACCGCTCTGGTCACCTCGGATATGACCGGCTTTTCTTCCCTTGAGGCGAGGTCATAGACAATCAGGGAAGAGGATTGCTCATCCGAACCGGTATTTGCTGCGCGCAGGTAAACGATTTTACCTTCAAAAGCTTCAACACCCCTGATATTTCCGGCCTTCGGAGGAAGAATAGCAGCTCTGGATTCAATATTTTCAAAATCAACTTTTACCACCACTTTCGAGGTATCCTTGGCTGCCTTTTTCTCTTCCTGTTCATCATTTTTAGCGTTGAGCAGTGAAGGGGAATCTTTAGTCAGGCTGAGTGCGGCTATCTGGGTGGAATTGGGATAGATCCAGGTTCCGTCGCCTAAATCAGAATACATGGCCGACATGCTGCGATTGGTCAGATAAATCAGGTACTTCCCATCGGGGGTAAACACCGGGTCGCCGTCGTTATAAAATCCGCTGGTCACCTGGCGACTTTTCCCGGCCTCCATTTCATAAAGAAAGATGGCATTGTTGTTATTGTCCAATCCGAGAGCGTAGCTGATCCATTTTGAATCGGGCGACCAGGATATCGTGTAACCCGGGGCGCCGCCGTGCCCGACGGTATAGAGGGTATGGCCGATCGCCTGGGACTTGCCGCTTTCAACATCGATCAGATAGATATTATTGGTTTCGTCGATAAACGCAATGTTTTTGCTGTCGGGCGACCAGTTGATGGTATACCCGTAACCTTTGCCGCGTTTCGTGAGTTTTTTGGGTTGAGAGTTGTCTGTTGTCGGTTGCAGCCATATCTCAAACTCGCCATCACGGTCGCTCCAGTATGCAATGGTTTTCCCGTCGGGCGACCAGGCCGGATCGCGGTCGAAGGCCCCGCTCGATTGGGTGAAATTGATTACATATCCTTCGGTGGCCGGAACATTGAAGAGTTCGCCGCGTGCTTCAAATATTCAGACGCATATTTTCGTCGCGGTCGGACAGGAAAAAGATTTTGTTACCCACCCAGGCGGGTTTTCCATCGATTGCATCGTTTTTGGTAATATTTTCAGCGGTATTTTTTTCCAGATCGTACAAGATGACATCCGACGCCAGTCCGCCGCGATATCTTTTAAACGGATAATTCTCGGTGACCCTGGTTACGTAGGCCAGCTTGCTCCCATCCGGCGAATAGCTGGCGAGAATGGCATAGGGCACTTTCAGTTTCTCCGGAAAACCCCCGGCTGCATCAACCAGGTAAAGGTTGGCCATGGCTCCGCGTCCGCTTTCACGGGCGGAGGTGAAAAGCAGGCGCTTCCCATCGGGATGCCAATCCACCAGCTGATCGCCGAATGATTGGAAGGTGACGCGGGTTGGTAGTCCTCCGGCTATAGGAATGACGAACACATCGGCATTGCCGTTATAGGAAGCTGTGTAGGCAATCGATCTGCCATCGGGGGAAAAGCGCGGCCATGATTCTTCACCTGGTGAGTGGGTAACCTGTATGGCAGTGCCGCCGGTTTTGGGCATCACCCAGATATCGCCGCCATACACAAAAGTTATCTGATTGTCAGATACATCCATGTATTTCATAAGTTTAACGCTGATCTGGGCATAGGGTATTTGAAACAAGGAGAGACAAATTACGAGGAGAATGAGTTTTTTCATGATACTTTTTTGGTTTGGTCGATAAAGATATTGGAATTTTTTCTTGCAGAATAACCATTGGTAAGTCAGGAATAACCAACGATTGCAAATTACTGACCAACGACCTGGAATAAATCGATGGATTCATTGGCTGCGGTCTAAAAATTGCATCAGTTTTTCCTGAGCAATCCAAATGTTGTCTCTGCCGAAATAACCGGACGGTGAAACACCGGGTGCGGACATGAAATACCCGGCTGATTGTAAATTCAAGAATATCATCATAGCGAACTGCCATTCTAAAAGCAAATACTGGATCGGTGAGAAATTCATTGCCAACCACAACAACTAGAGTGCCTGGCTGTTCGAGTAGTGGAGAGAGCAATGCAAATACCAAATGGGCCTTTTTGCTCGATTTTGAATAACTTATGCTACCTTTGCGCCCTGTTTAGCGATTCCCGGCACCGGGAAACCCTTTGTGCAGCGCGCACAGGCCGGTAGAGGATGAGGATCAAAACGATTAAAAAGTATTCCCATGGAACAGAACAGTTTTTCGACTCCCGATCAGGACCGTTATGGATTTGCCAGAAGATTTCTTGTATGTACCAACCAGGAACTGGTTGCTGCATTCAACCACGAAGTGTGTAAAGAAAACTGGGTTAACGGCAGAGCTGATTATCTATTTCACCTTCACCGTGAATTGATTGTGCGGGAGCTTGACTGTTCATCAGTCGTCAACGGCCGCAACCTCAGTATGGAGCACCGGGTTACACTCGTGGATAAAAGGCTGGTGGTATAAGGTTGTATTTGGGGGGGTATTGCCTGCGTTCCGGGTCATTCCAGGTAAACGCCGCTCCCGATGAAGTAGTAGGTATTCGGAATCGGCACCACATAACCTAGTTTCTTCTACTCCCCGGTATCACCCGGCATGATCCAATAAAACTCAAAAATAACCCGAGCTGTCAGGATAAAACCGGATTGGATCAATGGCACGCCTGATATAGGCGATCCTGGCAGAGTCATTTTTCATATCTGTAACTGCCGCGCCGATCGCAACTGCATAGGAATGAACATTCACCACCGCGATCTTCTTGTTCCATTCGAGGTTTTCATCTTCATTCTTGCTGCACCCGGATCCGCAGAGTAGAGCAATAACCATCAGGAAAGATAATTGAGCTTTCATGTTTTCATCTTTATAATACTTCCTTAACCCGACCAACCTGGCCATCGGTGAGGCGCACTTTAATCCCGTGCGGATGCGAAGGCGAAGTGGTAAGGATATCCTTCACGATCCCTTCCGTCAGTTTTCCGGAACGCTGGTCGGCCTTCAGCACAACCAGCACCTTTGATCCGACTTTGATAATATTGCTCAGGGTGCCGCTCAAAATTTGTTTATTGAACAAAGTAACATAAAAAACCTGGCAGATGTACTTGTCATCGCCGCTTCTATTTGACATCTAAAAATCACACAATCAATAAGGAAATCCTGACTGCATAGGGATGGTTGCAGCGCTCAACAAACTGGTGGAGTGATTTCAGGGTGCCGTGTTTATCAAACCGGTATCCAGAAATTGAAGGCGAGGCGACTTTCTCAAATCCGGCTTTACCGGAATTTCAAGATCGGTGGTCGATATACAGGTGTGCAGTTGACATGATGTGCTTAATCACTTTGCGCTCTGTTTCATTGGCAGTGTTTTTTTCAACATCATTTTTGCAAATGCCCCAAATGCTCTCGTATATTTTAGGCAGTTCTGTTAAGCTGTTCTTTTCTATAAAGTTGCTGATCACTTCAGGCATGCCTCCGATGATGGCATATGGATTGAATAAGTCTAGCAATACGGGATGTGCAAATGATGTAGACGGTACTTTGTTTAATAGCAATTGCACGGTTCCATTCCCATTATATACTCACCCTCGCCCATCTGTTTCGATTGGGTTAAATTGAAAAGTTGGTTATTATTGAAATTTATGGCTGCTCCGGAAATTGATAAAAATCTTTTGAAAAGCAACTGCATAATTAAATCAATTTATGTAATATTGCAATTTGAATGCAATATTACATAAATTATGGAGCTCATAAAACGAACACTGGAAGCACAGGTAACGAGACTTATGACCCTATTCCCGGTTATTACCATCACCGGTCCCAGGCAATCGGGAAAGACAACCCTGGCAAAAACCATCGCAAAAGACTACCAGTATATTTCATTTGAGAATCCGGATATCAGGGAAAATGCAAAAAAGGATCCCCGGGGATTTCTCCGGCAATATCCCAACAAAGCTATTTTTGATGAAATTCAATTAGTTCCGGAACTGGTCTCCTATCTCCAGGAGATCATCGACCTGGAGAATGAGCCCGGAATGTATATTTTAACCGGGTCGCAGAACCTTGCGCTGCACGAACAGGTATCACAGTCCTTGGCCGGCCGGACCGCTATGCTAAGGTTACTGCCTTTTGAAATTGCGGAATTGAATGATCAACCAGCGCAAAAGGAATGGGATTTCCCCCAATGGATCGTTAACGGCTTTTACCCCAGGTTATATTATCAAAAAATACCGCCATCCGATTTTTATCCGGCCTATTTTGAAACCTATATACAGAGAGATGTCAGGCACATCCAGAATATTCACAATCTCTCCGGTTTTATAACCTTTATCCGTTTGTGTGCCGGCCGGATCGGCCAATTGCTGGAACTTACTTCTCTCGCCAATGATGCAGGAGTATCAGTGAATACGGCAAAAGGTTGGTTGTCGGTTCTGGAAGCCAGCTACATCATTTTCCTGCTGCAACCTTATTATAAAAACCTTAATCAGAGGGTAATAAAGTCTCCTAAACTTTACTTTTATGACACGGGACTGGCTTCCTGGCTGTTAAAGATTTCCGATCCTGATCAGTTGGAGTCACATTACCTGCGTGGCGGATTGTTTGAAAACATGATCATTGCTGACCTATTAAAGCAATCCTGTCATCGGTTGCAGCAAGCCGACCTGTATTTCCTGAGAAACAGCAATGGAGTAGAAATTGATTGTGTAAGTGAATCTCCGAATGGGTTAGAGTTGATTGAAATAAAATCTGGCCGGACCTTTAACCAGGGCTTTCTGTCGGGCCTGACGAAATGGAGCAGGAATATTCCGGATCCATCGGTAAAAAAATCCTTAGTCTATGCCGGAAATGAAGAAACCTGGCAATCGGGTATCCAGGTTCGCAATTGGAAAAAGTACCTGTAATTGTCGGGGAAATGAAGATGGCCTTTTTGTAAAATCATGATACAAACAGCACGAAAAACAAAAATACAGGTATATTCTCCCTGTTAAGATTTGTCCTGATGAATTTTAAGGCGTCTGTCAATTGATTTTCCACAGTTTTATGGCTGATCTTCAATTCTTCCGCAATTTCTTTTATGCTTAAGCCTTCGATTCTGCTTTTTATAAATATGTCCCTACGTCGCTGCGGTAGTTGGTCAATAAGTTTGGTTATGTATTGATAAAGAGAATTATATGAAACTTGCTGAGCGGTTTGTACATCGGTATCATCAATGAGTCCGGATTTAAAATAATCAGACAAATTAGCTTTGGTTCGGAAGTGTTTCCTGATTATATTGAAAGCTATTGTAAACAAAAAAGACTTAAATGAGAGTCCCTCTTTCAGACCAACCCTTTTCTCCCAGATGATGGTAAAAACTTCCTGAACCAGTTCTTCAGCTTCCTCTTCTGATTTCAGATACCCAAATGCAAAGCGATACAACCTGCCACTATACTCCTTATATAAGGTATTAAATGCCAAAAGATTACCTCTTGATAAATTCCTTACTAAAAGTGACTCGTTTCTTAATGCCACATATTGCATTTGCAGGTTTTTACTTTGGGTTACTCCATCTTCGTTTTAGCTGTAGTTCAAAGATAGCTTTTTTGTTAATCCAGATCCGTCTGGAAATAGTTTTCTTAGAAACCACAAAATAAAGTTGTCAGACCTGACAACGGAAGCAACTAGACCGGGACTGGTATCAATCGACAAGGTTTTCCAGCCATCTGCCAGCGGTTTTAATCCGAAAATGATTTCCGGCAGCAGGATTATAATTCGGAGAATACCACTTCTCTGCAATTCCCTTATCGAGTGGTACTTCTTTATCCGGGGCATCAACATTTTCATTTTCATGTTTTGGCGGTGATACTTTATCGGAGTGCGCGGTTTTGAGTTGAGATGACAAAAGGGTCGCCTGTGCTTTGAAATCGGGATGCGAAGCCAGACTTTCAAGCCCGGTCCAGAATTCAATAGGTGTACCACCCCAGGTGCTGTTGATTAAACCTATTGGCACCTTTTCCCATTCATGAATATTTTTTGCAAAAAATAGGCGACAGCAGAAAAAAATGCTGCATTATCAGGTGTCGATATTTCCCATTGCGCAGGTAAAGTATTTGATAAAGGTATTAAACTTCGCTTTTTTGGCATAGTAAAACACCTTATTTCCGGGATATTGGCGCTTCGTAATTCATAGCCGGAATTGAATGATTGCATTACCGTCCATTCCATGTTAGATTGTCCTGAGCAAAGCCAAACATCCCCAATCATTACATTTTTAAGGGAGAACACAGTATCTGAAAGAAATTTCATTTCAATAGGTCCGCCCGCTTCCTTTGCTGAGAATTCAACTTTCCAGTTCCCTGATTCATAAGGCTTTACCTTGCGCTTCTCTGAGATAAATTCAATCTCAAATGATTTTTTGGAAGAAGATGTCCCCCATATTCTAATTGGCTTTTGCCTTTGCAATACCATGTTGTCACCAAAAAAAAATGACATTTGTATCTTGCCCTGTGATAGCCCGGTAGAATACGAAAGAATGTAAAAAACAAAAAATATAAGTGATAATCCAAATTTTTTCATTGTTTCATTTTATAATAGTCCCTTAAGCCATTTGCGAACCTTTTTATTTAATTCTCCCTGCATTTAATTCAAAAGGCCTGAAACCTAATCCGATAGCAGGAGAATTTGGCAATAAGGCAAAGTCTCCGTTTACCACATCTTTAAAAAGGGGATCGGACTGGACACTATGAACCTCATTGCCGCATTTTCGTGCCAATGCGAAGTAAGCATCCGCAGCTTTTGGGTCCGCTGAATTAAAATATATGTTGCAATCAGTGTTGATGTTGTCAATCGCATTGGCCATTATCTCCATGAAAACAAATGGCTGATTAGTCCGGGTTGCATAAAAAATATTATGCCTTATTACGGATCCGGCACAAATCTTACTTGGGGCATTAGCGGCGTAATTCGGTTCCAGGGACAGCATTCCCCGTTCGACTCTGCCAGGTGGGAGAGCAACAATATTATTAATGATGTGATTACAACCTTTTGAACATATACCTGTGCCATACGTCTGGAAACGGAGCACAACATTATTTTCTATTAATACGTCATTCTGGTCATCATCGCATCGAAGTGCCTCCCCTCCTGCCAGTTGTGGGGTATCGTGTACATAATTACCCCTCATTATATTCCCCTTGCCGGCTCCCGAGATATAAATACCGTTACCATCGTTCATTACCGTCATAATGTGATGTAAATCATTGTTTTCTATAATGTTTTGGCGTCCATGCAAGAATCTTTCACGCTCCACCCATGACTCCTTTCCGTTAAAATCCCCAACTTCATTCCAACGCACGGTCCGTGAACATTCCTGATGCCCTGCTTTAGCCCAGATAATTCTTCCGGTAACAGCAATAGCGGTATAAGGGACATCATGAATGGTATTATGACTAACTAAGTTTTGCCCGCTCTGCCACAGCCAGATTCCTAAAGAGTGGGTCCAGAGGCAGCCGATGTGATGGATGTAATTATTGCTGATTATATTATTCTTATTTACATCTTTTGTGCCCGGACCATACCCGGCGAACAATATTCCCGTTCCGCCAAGG
>JAPLDV010000934.1 GCA_026391235.1 Bacteroidia bacterium
GTTGACCGCTCGCTGATCAGCGATTCGATATATTCCACCGCTTTTAGAACGTTTTTATTCTTTGATCTCAGAAAAGCCGTATCCTGCGTAAAGTTGAAATATTCGCGGATCAGGTAGATCATTTCACCGTGGCTGTCGTTCTCGGGAACAGGGTCGGGTCCCCTGGAATCGACCACGCAGGGAACTTTGCCGTTTTCGTATTGATGATCGGTGTACCAGTCAATGAAATCCTTCACTTCAGGAACGATGCCGGATTTCAGAAGGGCCGACGAAGTCAGGGCACCGTCACGTATCCAGCTTCGTTCGTATGACCTCGAGCCGGGCTGAATACCCACTTTATCCCGGTTGATCAGGATGTATGCAAGATTTGACCGGTAAGTATTGATAATCCTGTCGGCCGACCGGGGCAAATTAAACTTGATATGCTCAACTTTTGATCTCCAGAAGTCAGGCGTTTTGTCAAGCCCCTCAAACAGATAAGCTATGCTCCGCTTTTCATCAATTGATTCTTTCCCATAAAACGGAACAACCACATAAAACCCTGTTTTTTCTCCCGGGTCAAGGTGAATTGAGTATTTAACGACACCGTTAGCCAGTCCGTGCTGATCAACGGCAAATTTTTTCTGGGGGAAATTCCCGTTTCGCAAAAGGTCCACCAGGTTTCCCTCATCAAAGGCAGCAGCCCCGAATCCATCATATTTCCTTTGCGAAAGCAGCACTTTATCATCGACAACCAAGTAACCGCCTTCTTCTTTGATTGAATGAATTTTCCCAACACCACCGGTAAGATTCAGGAACTGATAGTACGGATTAACCTGGTATGGACGGATCAACAGGTAGAACTCAAAATCTTTCGGCTGTACCGAGCTGTTCCGGAAGCTATATCTGATATTGAGCATTGAATTTTTATTGGCCTCCCCAGTGGCCGTTATTCCTGTAGTAAATTCCAGTTCATTGCATTTCCACGTGACAGTCGGCACAAAACTAAATTCGCTCTTATTTTCCGGGGTCCCCAGCGACTGGATGGTTTGCACATTGCTCCAGTTATAGAGTGAATCCCCGGCTTTGATCATCGGCTCGATTGAAAAGAGTGCTTTATCCACTTCAACCATGCCATCTTCGTTGATCAGGGCTTCTTTAACGTCACCGTTTACCCCCGTTATGGTCCAGTACGATGCCTGCTCCAGAAAATACCTCGGATAATTTCCAACCGGTGAATTCCTAGCCGAGTAAATCAGAAAATCATTAGGTGTTATCGAATTTTTAATATCCAGAAACTGTATTCTGCTGATTCCGGATCCTTTATCAGCATTACTTGTTAACAGACTAATTTTTAGATACTTTGCTTCCGCTTCCTGTAGCCTGATAAAACTCAAATCTGTCTGGTTCCTCTGTACTGAATAGACTTTCTCCCATTGCCTACCGTTCTCCGAAAGGTGGATATCAAAGCTTCTGGCGGAATGATCTTTCAGCCAGTTGATCTGCAACCCGCCGAATTCCCTGCGGGTTTTGAAATCAATAACTATTTCCTGGGCTTTCGCGTCTGAGCTTTGCCAATAAGTTTGGTTTGAATTATCGGTGATAAAACCGGGTGAGTGGCTTTTCAGGGTTGAAGATACCGTTACGCCCGGCAAAGGGTAGGATTGCACTTCAGGCGGAAGCGGTTCAAATTTAAGGTCATCGATCCACAGCGTTCCTTTGCCCCCGACGAACGAGGCAACGGTAAACTCAATCCTGTCGACCCGCTTCATGCTTTGATCCGGGGTTGGTCCCCAGGCAAAATTGATATGCCTTTTTTTGATCCTTATTTTTTTCCATTCTTTCGGGAAGTCATAATTGCGGTTATTTACCCACCAGACGTTGTTTCCAGTACTGTCGATAAATTTGATTTCAAAATTATTGGCAGGAGAT
>JAPLDV010000661.1 GCA_026391235.1 Bacteroidia bacterium
TTTGTTGCGGAAGCGATAAATGGCGGCCGTGGTCTCGATAAAAGCTGGCTGAACGAGGGCTTTTATAACTATCAGAACTGGTTATGGAACAATACACTGACTTTTGATAAACGGTTCAGCAAGCACCATATCGCCGGACTCGCAGGTATGTCGATGGAATACTACCTGGGTGAATCAACCTCCGGACAGACTGCCCAGGGATTCAGCGTTACTGTTCCTGACCTGCGCTACTACGACAACGCATCTACCTTTCTTGGTCATGTCGGAGGCTGGGCGGACGATAATTCGATGATGAGTTATTTCGGACGCGTCAGTTATGAGTTTGCCGACAAATACCTTATTGCAGCGAATATACGTGCCGACGGATCTTCAAAGTTCGCAGCGGATAACCGCTGGGGTATCTTTCCTTCTATGTCCGGCGGCTGGAGAATATCGAAAGAAAATTTCTTCAGCGGTTTGTCAGGAGTGATTTCCGATGTGAAGATCCGTGCCAGCTGGGGACAACTGGGTAACGACAAAATTTCCAACTACCAGTATTATTCAACACTTTCCACTGTCGGCTCACCAACACTGAACGGGAATATGTTTGCGGCATATGCGCAGAATGGATTTGCCAATTCTTCCATCAAGTGGGAAGTCACTACACAGACCGATATCGGTGTTGATTTCGCATTCCTGGAAAACAAGCTCAGCTTGTCGGTTGACTATTTTAAAAAGCTGACCACTGACATTCTTGTTCAGGTTCCGGTTGTTTCCTCCTATGGTGTGGGCGTAGCTCCCTTCACCAATGCAGGAGAGGTGGCGAATAAGGGGTTTGATCTGGAATTAGCCTACCGGAACAGGGACCGGGAATTCAAGTATGGCATCTCGGCCAATGTATCCCATGTTCAAAATGAAGTCATCAGCCTGGTGAGCGGAAAAACCGAAATGTTTTCGGCAAACTACAAAAACTATGAAGTAGGCCGGATTGCCGAGGGTGAACCGATCGGCCACTTTTATGTGCTGAATGCACTGGGTATTTTCCAGACTCAACAGGAGATTGACGCCTATGTCTCTTCAACCGGAAGTAAAATCCAGCCTTATGCCCAACCCGGGGATATCAAGTTCGAAGACCGCAACGGAGATGGAGCAATCGGCGCAGGTGACCGTTTCAATGCAGGAAACAGCTTCCCGACCTTGACTTTTTCGTTGAACCTGAATGCTGAATATAAAGGATTTGACTTCAGTATGCTGTTCATCGGAAGCGAAGGAAACAAAATCTTTAACGGGCTCACCCTGGGTGAAAAATTAATGGTGGGAACAGATTATAACAACGGAACACAAATTCTCGACCGTTGGACACCCACCAATACCCTTACAAACATTCCGCGTGTTTCCGTCAAGGACAAGAACAATAATGCCGCTTACAGTTCGCTGTTCGTTGAGGACGGCAGCTTTACCCGGTTAAAATACCTGACCCTCGGGTATACCTTTGACAACAGCCTGTTCAAGGCCAAAATTTCAAAACTCCGAATTTACTTTACTTGTCAAAACCTGCTGACCTTCACCAAATACACCGGTTTTGATCCGGAAGTCGGAAGTTATGGCAGCTTCAGCAACAACATTTATGGTATTGACCAGGGAATCTATCCTCAGGCAAAATCATTTGTTTTTGGGATAAATATGACCTTTTAACAACAATACTAAAAAGAACATACCATGAAAAAAATAGCATTTTTTATACTTATTGCTGCTTTGACCTCTTGCGGTAAGGAATTCCTCAATGTTGAACCCCATTCGTTTACCGATGCGGTATACTGGAAAACCGCAGACCAGGCAGAGGCGGCTCTGGCTGGCGTTTACAGCCCGCTGCAGGATGAAGAAGCCCTCGGCGGTGAAGAATGGTGTGGCATCGAAGCATTCGGTGATAACGCTTATATGAACGATAATTATGCCGACTTTATAGCCATGTCGGAGTTCAGGGCCTCACAAAACACCGAAGGCGACCTCAGCCTGAACAGCTACAAGTCCTATTATAAAACGATCAAAAGAGCCAATGATGTGCTGATCAATGTTCCCGGCATGACCATCAATGATGCGCAGAAAACACGGATCCTGGGTGAAGCCAACTTTTTACTCGGTTTTGCTTATTTCCAGCTGGCCCGCCGGTATGGTGGACTGCCTCTTTATGATCAGGCAAATCTCACGGCCTCCCTAGTCCGTGCAACTGAAAGTGAAACCTGGGCAGCGATTGAAAAGCATGTCCTGGCTTCAACCACGCAGCTAGCATGGGACCATGAAGCCGGCAGGATGGGTTTAGGAGCAGCATACGGGCTTTTGGCCAAGGTGTATGCCTATGAGGAAAAATGGAATGAAGCCAAAACTGCTGCGGAAACTGTGATCAATTCCCAAAAACATTCACTTTTCTCTAACTATGCAGGCTTATTTACCATCCAGAATGAAGGAGTCCCTGAATTCCTGTGGCAGTTGGGCGCACGATTTGGCGAATACCCGATTACACCCATCCTGATGCTTCCGAACAATGTATGGAACGGGCTTTATCCCGAGCCATCCGGAGTGGGCTGGAGACTGGTGAGCGCAACACTGGATATTTACAACTCCTACCAGAATGGTGACCTGAGAAAAGCTGCGACCGTTGCGAAAAGGGGTGTCGATGTCATTACCTATAACGGTACCACAGCCATTCTCCAGGCTCCAAACAACCAGTCGGAGATCGTATGCGTCAAGTACAACTCACCCTATGCCGAAGCCTATACCGACTGGGCTGCAGGGTTGGATGTTCCGGTACTGAGATATGCCGATATTCTGCTCATTCATGCAGAAGCAATCATGAACCTCAATGGCGGCGGACCTGCTAACAGAACGACAAGTGTTGCAGCTGCAGCCGGTTCATTAAATGAGGTACGGGTGCGGGCGGGCCTGACTTCGATCGGTGCTCCTACTTTCAACGATCTGATGTATGAAAGAAGGATGGAACTGGCTTTTGAAGGTGGCGAGCGCCACTTTGACCTGGTTCGCTGGAAACTGGCAGAAGAGGTATACAACAACCTGGCTTCCGAGGGAACATACAAACCGAAACGGACCTATATTCCAACGACTCACCGCCTGCTTCCCTATCCGCAGCAGGAAATCAATAACAGCGGCGGAACAATCCTGCAGAATCCCGGTTATTAGGGAGATCATGCTGTAGCATAAAAAGAGGCTGTGTAGCAAGAACACAGCCTCTTAGGGAAATCAGCTATGCTGGCGGAGCAGCCTGGCAAACCCACCACTGAGCTTCTCAGATGAATGTCGAAAGGGCGAAAAAGGACACGAAAAAAGGTTGCCAACTTTCACATTGGCAACCTTTTAATATTATTCCCAAAAAAACAATGTGAATTTACAATATTAATCGTATTAAATGAGTTCCCATCAGGGGCTCCTGAACAAAGCTGATCGTCAACTGGATCAATTTTCTGACGGTAAAAGATCATCCTTTTTTCTAATCCTCATTCTTAACGCATCGCACCGAAAAATAGCTGTCCATACCGTCCCATCCGGGATCAATGTTTGTCTTCCCCTTAATTAGCGCTATACTCCAGGCATTAGGAGCATAAGGATTTGCCATCTTGTTAAAGGACCAAAAGTAAGTTGCATAATCAAGCCAGTGGAATCCGGGTAAAAAATCATTCAAGGGTGGACACAATACGGGTGGTCCTGAGGAACCAGCGTATAATGCATTGAAGTCTGTAATACCACCTGGCAGTAATTTATCTGCCTGATCCCAACCCCCGATTGTTTCGATGAGGGTTTCCCATTCAGTGCGTGATGGCATATGCCAGCCATTTGGACAAATGCCTTTGACCTCGCCATAATAGTCTTCCCGGGTGGCGTGGTACGCGCTGTAAAGACCACCCAATATATCGCACCAGGGATAATGGTCTGTGCAATCTCTGGAATAACAATGTCTGCGAACCTCATCCTTGTTCTGATCATAAGGTGCAAAATTCAGGTTCTGGCTCATCCACCACTGATCACCGATTTTAACTGATCCGTAATACTGCCCGTCCCGCTGGTCGTAAATAAAACCCGTTTCATTGATCCAGGGCGATACCTCAATAAACTGGGCGGAGGTATCCGATAAACCCTCAGGATCCCTCGCGTCCAAATAAACCTTGTACGTCCCGGGATCCGGGTAATTATGATAGATCCTCCGTTCTTTCGAATACTCGGTATCCCAATTGCCGTCCCCATCAAAGTCCCACCTTACCTCCAGAGTTGTTGGCAGCGATTCCGGATCAAGTGTTGGCCAGGAATCGAAAAAAAACTGGGTCCGGATATTTCCCCGGCGGCAACCGATAATAAACTTCGGATCGGGCGGAAGGTTCTGATGATAAACCCTGATAATCTTTTTGCAATAATTCACCAGACCGGCGGTATCCTTGACCCGGAGTTCCAGGAAATAAATTTCTTCCGTGGTCAATTGGATAGTTATTTCCGGCTGATAGGTCCAATCGCTCCAAACATATTCGGGAGGCAATTTCCAGGAATACCGGAGCAAAGCTTCCGGATCATCCAGGTTGTGAGAGGCCGTACCGTCGAGAATAAACGTTGTGGCAGTAGTGCCATACTCCGGTGTCCAGCTGAAATCGGCAACCAGCCGGGTATTGACATCCGTCACCCAAACTTTTCGGGTAACCGTTCTGCGCAGATTCTGGGGATCGACCACCTGAAGGGCGACATCAAACTTTCCGGTATCCTGATAAAAAATACTCGTTGTGGGATTTGGCGACAAAGGCGTATCCCAGGAGCCATTGCCGGTAAAATCCCACATAAAACGCAGCTGCCCGATTGAGTCTTCATCATCCTTCGAGCCTGAGGCATCAAACAGGAAGCTGGTCTTAAGGTTGCTGATTTCAGGAGTGATGCTGAAAGAGGGGTGAGGTGCAGAATATCCCTGATTTACAGTAAATCGAAAAGAAATCGTATCTTTTAGACCTTCCGAATTCATGACTTCAAGAACTGGATTATAGGTCCCTTTTTGATAATACCGATGACTGGTAACCGGCAACCTGGAGTATTCTCCATCCCAGATCCCATCATGGTTCCAATCCCAGCGGTAGTAAACTTTGTTGCTTCGGTTACCGGGCAATGACTGGCCTGCATCGAACCGAAAAGTATCGGTTGTTTTACCGCTTTCCGGGGTAATACGGTAATCTGCTACCGGTGGCAATCCGCTACGATCATAAAGATTGCAGGCGGAAAGAATTCCTAAAGAAACCGTTATCCAGACCAGTGGTTTCATGGCACACTATTGAAAATACGTTTCGATGACCGTACTTTTCTGAATCTCAATAGAAAACTTATTGAAATTGTGTTTCATCCCGAATCTCCCGCCGGGAAAACCTCCGTTCAAACAGGTGTCCCCGCCGCAGGAACAGGTGATCACTGCATCGTAGTAATATTCATGTTCAGGGAAGTACACCGTGTAGACCTCCTGGAAATCCGATACATTGATTTTCCGGAAAAACAGGCCCCTGTACAACGAATCGACAGTGTAGGCAAAGCCTAACGAAATCCGGTGGATATTTTGTTTGGGGATCTTGTATACAGGCAGGATAAACCGGAATTCAAGACTTCCATTATTGGCCGGTATAATTATTTGATCAATCCCCTCGTCATCTATGATCGGATCACAGGCAATAAAGAGGGTAATGAACACAATCCCGATAATTGCAAACAATTTCATGGATGGAAGTCTTCGTTGAATTTTAAAAATCCCAGGTACCGGGTCCTTTCGCTGCCGGCCAGATAATTGATGGTCAAATCCGAGAACCGGTTATTATAGGTTCCGGTAAAAGTTCGCGAGCTGTAAATCCCTGCAGCACCATCCAGGTTGGAATACTCATCCAGACCGGTAAATGAAATAACCGCATTCTCTCGGGAACGCGTAAAAACAGCCAGTTCAGGGCCACCCGTTGTCAACAGCAAATCGAAACCAATGATCTTTCTCCGCAACCCGGAATCCGGAGGGGTAAGACTGGCAACCAGGTCATCGATAAAGCCGGCGCCATTCAGGTAGCTGTTCAGTATGGCATTCTCACTGTCGCCGTAAACCAATGGCTGCCGAATATCTACTTCCCGGCGGATCTGAAAATTTTTATCACCTTCCAGAAAAATGAACCGGAGAACCGGTTGATATACTGCAAATTTAATCGAGTTCGTCCATCTTAAAAGATATCCCTGGTCTTCCAAAAAGGTGACTTCACGACCCGGAAGCGGGTTAGGATCCAGAATTTCAACCGGATCAACTACAAGGACAGTTCCGGCAACCAACCTGGGTAATTGAGGAAAATTTACATACAATCCATAGTCTTTCCCTCCTTCCACAAGGCAATTGGTTTTAAAAACGACCAGTCCATCGCGCGGAAACAGGCCACTGTCACGCTGGCTAATACGGGTCCTCTCAAAATAGTGGATTTCCCTGGTTCCATCCGGTTTTTCATATTCCAGGTAAGCATAAAAATCTTCATGCAATATCAGGCTGTCCGGAGAAATAACCTGACCTTCCGGGTTTCCCCTGGCGATAAACGACCGGCTGACCCGGAGATACTGAATGGAGTCCTTTGGGTTCAGGAGGCAATATACAACAGGCCTGCCACCAGATTCATAGATTAAATTTATGTCTGATTCGCAAGAGCTTAAGAGTATAGCAAGTTGAATAATGACTCCGAAAACCAGATAATTCTTCATAATCAAATCGTTAAATTACCTCACGAGGTTTGAACTTCTGATTGTCTCTTAAAGATAAGACCAATTCGCATGTAAACAATCAAGCGAGCCCGACCTGAAGTTATAGAAAATAACAATGACCTGATTTTATTTTATTATCTGTCAAGACATTCCAGTAAAAGTGCGCCATTTTAGCGATTTAAAATTTTTACCTGACTGCGGTAATCCTGTAATAAATTATTACCCCCATGATCATGTTCCCCCTCTGCACCAATCCCGGTAATCGAAAACCAGATACAAGGCATCCAATCCAACTTGGGTTATTGTCAGGTAAGGAAAGTCTGCTTCAAAGAGTTCCCGGCAGGTCTTCTCCCTCAATCCATAATCCGGCGATTGATCATTTTGATTTTCACCGGTCCGAGCAAACCCGATTCACGAAGATATTTTTCGGCATCGGGACCATTGAACTTGTTGACATTTGTTCTTGTCAACCGCTGATTTTCGGGCAATTGGCTGTCACCGATCAACCTGTTGGGCCACATATTCACAACCTCCACTTCCAGCTTGTTGGTTCCTGGTTTGGCGTAAGGGGTGATATCAAAACGGAAAGGCGCACTCCACATCACCTGCAATTGATGGCCATTTATTTTAATTGATGCCATCTCCTGAACATTACCCAAATCGAGTATCAGCATTCTGTGTTTTATATCTTTCAGCGTCAATGAAAACGCCTTTACATAATGGGCAGTTCCGGAGTAGTATCTGATACCCGGATCTGCAAATTGAGTCCATGATTTCAGCTCGTTTGTTTCCACCATTTCAGGGGCACCCCAATTCGGGTCGAAGTGCAACTCCCATTTACCTGAAAGTTCCACTTCTGCTGCAGGTTGATCTGCCTGCACGACTTCCTCACTTCCGTCGGACCATTTAAAGGTATAGGTACCCGGTTTATAGATATCCATGACCTTCATTTTTCCCTTCCTATACAGTTCGATAAATGGAGTTTCCCCGGCTTCAAACTGATTGCCGGGAAACCAATTTTTACCATCTTTCTGAATGGCAATGATATGCTTTTGCTCAGGCGTTTTTTTGAAAATCACAAATAAGGAACCCTCCGGCCCGAGGTGGAGTGGAATGATAGTTTGTCCCTTTTCTTCGCGGTAAGTCAATATTTCTTTCGTTTCACCGGTTATTGGATCCCAAATTTGAGGAACCTTTCCAATTACCCTGAATATTCCTTCTACCTGCTCATAACTGTCGGGCAAAGACGCCTGATTCCGGTATTCAAAATCGCGGATCCCCTTGCGCGAAAAACGATTAGTGACGAAATAGATATCCTCCGCATTGGTTTTACGGTGAATGTAATCGAGCGCTGATTTTTCCTGATCCCTGATCCCGAAATCAGGCCGGACATTCATGCCGGCCAAAACATCGTTGATGTTCCGACCCCAGATCACACGGCCTTTGCCGACTAAATTTTCACAAATTGCGTTTCCGTCAATCTTTCCCCATAAACGGTCCGCGATGGCTTTCAATTCCTGATCACTCTCCGGAAACCCGGTTAAACCCGTAACCTCCGCGGGACGGGAAGCAACAACCGTCATACCTGCATTGACCAGTGATTCAACTTTTTTCAGCACACTCAGATCGATAGCTTTTTCCGGGGGAAGCATCAATACCTGATAACTCATTCCATCGGGCAAAACAATCTTTTTACCATCAAACGAAACGCGATTTAATAAAACATCTTTAGAGCATTTATCCCAATCATAACCAAAATTCAACTCATGCAGGTCTTCCTTCAGAAATACAAAATTAGGAACATCATCGCCGTAATAGTAAAGAACGTCGGCCTCAAACAATCCTTGCTGAAGCAGGTAACTGCAACGGTTGAGGTAGCTGATAAAATCCTTGGATTGCTTCCACCAGGTCACATTGGAATTAAGGTGTGTTCCGGCAAAATATTCATTGCCTGGCAGCCCGAATTCTTTAGGTGACGAGGTAAAAGTATGCCATACGATGCGGTTGACTCCCGAACAAAAAACGCGATCGATATTTCCTTTCAGGTCTTTTGGAGAGCGTTCCCACTGCGGGCCGATACTGGTTGGTCCTTCGGCAGCCACAAACCGTTTGCCATTGGTATGAGCCACACTGGCACTTTGACGCACGGAAAGCCGTTCATCATCCTTGATGCGGTGGGTATTGGATACTGCCCAGAATTCGCCCTGCGGGAAATCACTGATCCCCATTACTTTCAGCGCATCAACAGGAGCCGAATGCGGCCCGCCGGATTCGGGATGAATACCCAAACCATATTTATGTGCCAGATTATAAAACAGTTGATAATGATATTCCGCTACGCAATCACTTACAGTTTTACGGAAATCGTGTAAAAACCGGTCTGTTATATCGCGGTTTTCAACAATCCGGCCAGCTAAAACGGGCATGAATTTTTGAATATCATAGCCCCTGAATTTTCTGAATTCATCAGGAAAGAGCGCTGTCCAGCTAACGCTACCCATTTCCCAGCTGTCAGTTTGAAGGAATCTAACGCTATTCCCTACCGATTGAGCTGTTTCGATTAATGGAATGATGACCGTATTACTGTAAAGTTCGAAAGCTTTCGGGCTCAAGTGATCGACCGACAGACCATCCCAGCCATCACTGGTGGTAGAGGTACGGGCACCGGTGCAGGTGAATCCGTAACGAATGATGGTCCAATTTCCTTCAGGAGCATTCCATTCCAGCCTGCCATCCTGATAATTGGCAGTAAGATCAATAATCAGGTCCTTTTTAACGGCTATTTCACTGCCATCGCCGGAATAATCCTCTCTTAATTCATGCAGCGGATAAACTCCTTTCCAACCCATGGGTTCGTTGAATGATTTTTTCTTCCAGTTTTGAATGGCCTGGTTCTGAACCGGGCTGCCCTCTTTTCCCGGGATTGCCTGAACCATTATATCCTGGTAGATTAATATTTGTTCCGGTTGAGGTAACTCCATGCTGATTTTTTTCCCTCCGGTAATATCGACTTCAGACCAGACAATTTTTTTCATGGCAAATTCTGGAGTAATTGAAGGCGCCCCCGGATTCCAGCCACTCTGAACATTCACACTCAGTTCGATGCCAACCCGATCGGCCTCTTTTACCGCATGTTTATAAAGCTCCATCCATGCCGGACTCATGAAGACAGGTCCGGCAGGTGTTTTCCGGGCTATCTGGTAATTCGAACTTCCGGCATCAACAATCGAAGCACCGCCATAACCTTTTGATTTCATCTGTTCCAGATCGCGGGTAATTGATTCTTTAGTGGCCATGCTGTTCAGCCACCACCAGTAGCATCGGAGGCGGGATTCGGAAGGCGGATTCTGGAAGCCCCGTTCCAGATAACTTTGGGGTTGCCCATTTGTGTCGGTTTCAATGATCAGTGTCCCGCCATTTACCGGATCGGCATAGCCGGGAAAACCTTCCTGACCGAATACCGGAAGGTGCACCAAAACAGGTATCGCAAGGATCAGTAACAGGAGTTTTTTCATAGACCTTAATTTGAATGAGTTCCTCCTAAATTCGATATCCGTTTTTACCAGAAGGCGCCAGCGTTCGATTTTAGTTGAGTACCCAATTACTTAAAGCTCCCATCCTTTCCGATATTCTCTCGCAAGGAACTTATTGGCTTCCGGAATGTTTGTAATTTTCATATTAGCAGCATCATAGTCGACCTTTTTCCCTGCCCGTAATGCCACTGCTCCGAGAAGGATGGTCTCAGTAACCGGTCCTGCATAAATAAAGCTTCCGGGTGACTGGGTATTATTTTTAAAGGAGTTGATCCAGATATCGTTATTGTCCTGACCTGATGGCTCAGGAGCGGATTCTTTTACCAGCATCGTGTTTTCAGTGTACAGCACCGGGTTTTCACCCCTGAAGTCGCCGATTATTATTCCTTTATCACCAACAAACATCATTCCTTCCTTTTTCAATGATTTACCTGCTGCACTCAGCTCGTCAGGGGTAACAGGTTTCATGCCACCGTCGTACCAGAAAAGATCAAAGGGCGGAAGTTCTGCCTGGGCTTCGAATTTAAAACGGATGATACAGGATAAGGGAAATGCAACATCATTTTTAACACCGACAGCCACATTGTCCTGCAGTGTACAAGTTGTTGCAGCGTATGATTCAGCGCTTTTAGCCGGGGTACTAATGCCTAAAGTCATAAAAAGAGGGAAAAGGCTGTAATGCCCCATATCGGCAATACTTCCTGCTCCAAAGTCGTACCATCCGCGAAAAACTGCATGAGTATAGTTTGGATGATAGGGTCTGTCAGGTACCGGACCCAGCCATAGATCCCAGTTAAAATTTTTTGGCACTGGTGGTTTATCTGTGGGGTTGGCTTGCCATTGAGGCCACACGGGCCTGTTCGACCAGTTATGTATCTCCTTCAGTTTGCCAATTCGACCTTCGCTGAGCCATTTCTTAATAGTATCATAGTCGGGTCTTTTACTCCATGCAAGCAGATGCGTGCTCAGACCTGTATTTTTGGCAGTGTCAATAGTAAGTCTGGCCTCATGCATCCGGTTGGCTATTGGCTTATGAGTGACAACATGTTTCCCTTTTTTCATAGAGGCTATCGCGACAGGTGCATGAAGATGGTCAGGGGTCATGATTTTTATTGCATTCAGGTCGCTCTCTTTTTCAAGTAATTCCCTGAAATCCTCATAGGAAGCACATCCTTTGTAAGTGCCTGAATCTTTTGATTTTCCATAGTATTTTTGAACAAATTCCTGTCCTATGTCTCTACCCCCCGGAATTCCTTTAATTGCTTCTCCCCATGAGTTATCTCCCAATGCCTTTCTGATACTGTCCCGGACGTCGTTCAAGGACCAGTCTACATAATCTGTAGTGAATTTGTTGGGATCGCAGACAGCCACTATCTGGAGGGCAGGATTTGCGATTAATGAGGCCATCTCCCTTAAACCCTGGGTACCGCAACCGATATAGCCCAATGTGATTTTATCGCTTGGAGCCACAAAACCTGGTCCTCCGAGAACTTGTCTGGGTACAACTGTAATTGCCAGGGAAGCAGCTGCGGCTGATCCCAGGAATTCGCGACGGTTAATTTTTTTTGAGCTTGCCATTTTAATGAAATAGATTTATAGTCTCCGTTAATACTAACAGTAATAGTTTATTATGATTGGAGTTTTAGACTATGAAAGTAAGTTGCGCTGTCTTTAAAGGTTTCCATTCCCATTTCCACGTAGATATTTTTTACTCCGCCAGTTTTAAGAGTTGCGAAAAATTCGTTCCAGTCAACAATTCCCTGACCAATCGGTGCTTCTTTTTTTTCGACCGCTGACCAGTCGGCCAGATGAGCAGAAATAAATCTTCCGGGGTATTTTGTAAAATAGGTGGAAGCTTTATATCCGATGCTGATAACAGCTACCTGAAATTGCATTTTAATAAAATCAGGATCGAACTGGTTCATCAAAGCGTCATAGATCAGGGTTCCGTCAATTTTTTCAAATTCGATATGATGATTGTGGTAGCCCATCCGGATACCTGCTTTTTTGGTTTTTACTCCCATTTTATTCAGTTCATCTGCGGCTTTGAGCCAATCGCTCAGGGTTGCTTTTTCAGGCATACCGAAACCCGAGAGGATCATCTGAGTCTGACCCGATTCCAGCGCAAATTCAATACGTTCATCCAGGTGGTTTCTGAGTTCATCCATTACATAGTGCGAGCTTTCGCAAATCAGGCCGGCATCGTTAATAATTTGCTTCATCTCCCTGGCTTTCAATTCCATAAGAGGCTGGAAGCCATATCCGGGAGGAGAGCACATTTCAAGACTTTGATATCCAAGGCCTGCCATCATTTTTAAGGTCCCCGGAAAATCTTTAACCAGCATTTCCCTTACAGTCCACACCTGAAATCCAAGGGGCATTTTACCGGATTCATGAAAAATATTCGCGCTAAGATTCATCGGAACCTGGGATGCAATAACAGCCGATCCGATGCCTATTGCACTTTTGCCCAGAAATTGTCTTCTTGATAAGTTATTCATACTGTTTATGTTTTTAGTATACGACCAAAAAATTATTATATCTACGGGAACTTGTCTTGCCATAAAAAACCATATCAGCAAAATCAAAAAGCGCCGACCAGTCTTCATAAGTTTGGGCATGATTTCCTTCACGATAATGGAAGGCAATATTTTTTTCAGCACCTAAAAGTGTATAAACTTTTTTTGCACTCTTGAAAGCAATCTCACTGCCGCGGGGATTAGCCCAAACATCTTCTTTTGCATACGTGCATAGATAAGCACGCGGAGCGACAAGCGCAATCAGGGCATCCTGATCAAAGGGCAGCCGGTTAAAATTGCTGCCGGTAAATGTTGCGAAGCGCTTATTAAACCAGTATGGGAAAACTCTGATGATGTCATCAATCGTTTCGGAACGAAGTTGATTTAAGTTTAACTTTTCAGTATTCATTTTTTCAGATGTATAGTTAAATGAATACCTTACAGGCCCGGAACCACATGTGCCCGAACCGTTTGGAGCCACCAATGCCACGCGTTCATCAAATGCCCCGGCTAATAGTGCTGCTTTACCGCCACGTGAATGGCCGGTTATGGCAATTCGTTCGTTATCAAACAATTCTGAATTAACAACATAATCAACTGCCCGATGAAATCCCCATGCCCAGACGGCCATGTTTCCCCAATCATTATAAGGATATACAACTTTAGCTCCTGTTAATGTATTTCCATCATCAGCCTGCAGCCATTCGCGGTTAAATTCAATTAATGCATAACCTCTTTTTGTTAAAGACAAACCGCGCTTTGGCCAGGCGTTTAGTAAACTGTCGCCCCAGCCGAACCAACATCTATCCCCTGAAATAATTACGGGTGGTTTCCTTTTTGAAACCGGAATATAAACCGACAGGTTGAGTACCAGACAGTTAATAGGGCCAAAGGCCATTTGAACCAGTTTATAATTAACTTGCTGGTCTAATAGCATTGAGTCGACAAGAACTTTGAATTCAATGTTTTTGGGAGGATCAGGCATTGAACCATATTCATAATACTGCAATAGTTTTTTCAGCTCTTCCCTTCTTAAAGCCCACTGATCTTTACTTCGAGCCTTCTCCCCATCCAAAAAACTAAATAAATCAGGCAAGGTGTCTATCGCGGGTAATTTTTCAACAGCAGGAAAAGCAAGTTCTTTGAATGATTCATTGCTGTCTTTTGTCTTGCGGGTATTATATTGGCAACCGGCAAGAATAATTAACTGCACGAATAGAATCGTTACCAGCCAGATTTTTATATGCGTTATCTTTTCCATATTGATTTTTTAATAAAATTATAAAATAATATTTCAAGTGCTATAAGAGGATCGACGACTGATCATTTTAAATGGCATACATTGAAAGTTTTGAACCCGATTGACAAAAAGGCTATCTTTGAATAATAGCTACAACATGCGAAACCTTATGTCTTTTGATGTTTACAGAATTTTTTTAATCGTTTGGGGATGTCTGATGACCTGTACGTTATCGGCGCAGCAGCCGATAAAAATCAGGGTTTTCGAAGAGAGAACTTCGAGCATAGCGATAAGCAGATTAATTACAGGCAACTTCATCGAAAGCGGCATTGGCCGGGAGGTCGATGGCATGTGGTCGGAAATGATTTACAACCGGTCGTTCCAGGAAAATATTACCCCTTTTAAGGTGACGGTATGGGAAGCCCTGCAATTGGATAAGGAACATTATAACAAAAATGCCCCGTTTTGGCATAGCGGTTATGAAGAAAATGATTGGGAACCGTTAAATCCTGGTAACCCGGGCATGAAAAGAACACATGGTGAAGAGTCGTTCATTGGATTCAATTCGTTGATCATTAGTAATGAACCCGATGGATTGCCAAGCGGGATTAAGCAAACAGGAATCTTCGTTGAACCTGGAAGAGCATATCATTTTTCACTTTTCGGAGGTTACTACAGCGGCTGGGGACAAAAATCATCACCCTCCCTCGATGGATATCCTCCGGTATACAAGGAACTTCTGCAATCAAAAAAAGTGACTGTAAGCTTTATCAGTGAGGAAACGAAGGATACAATTTTCACTAAAATATTGGAATTCGCTTCCACGCAACAGCAGTTCGACATGGAATTTACGCCCAAAGATTTTACTGGTAGAACGACGGTGGAAATAGGTTTTCGATGGAAAGGAAACGTGGTTCTTTCGTGGTGTTCTTTGATGCCTGCTGATAACATGAATGGCTGGCGAAAAGAAACGGTTGAGGCATTGAAGGAAATTGGACCCCCGATCATACGGTTTCCGGGCGGGTGTTTTGCCAGTTTTCATAACTGGCAGAACTCTATTGGCCCCAGAAATCAAAGAACTCCGCAGATCAGCTACTTCTGGGGAGGTTTGGAGCCAAACGATGTCGGTATTGATGAATTTCTCTCTCTATGCGGGATGATCGGCTGCCAGCCTCAAATCACCATCAATATGATGACCGGCAGTCCCTTTGATGCAGCCGGACTGGTTGCCTATTGCAACAGCCCTGATGAATCTCCAATGGGCAGGTTACGAAAGGAAAATGGGGTTCAAAGAACCGGGAAAGTGATTTATTGGGAAATGGATAATGAAAACGGCCGGAAATGGTCGGCCTTGCAGTATGCCCGGGAGGTAACCAGGTTTGCTAAAGCGATGCGGGAGGTCGATCCTGGTATCAAGATCATGATGGATGATTATTCGTTTCCTTACGAACTGGAATGGCTGCCGCAAATGCTCGATATAGCAGGTAAACAGGTCGACTTCGTCATAACCAGGGAAATATCCCTGGAGCATATTCAAAAAATTCTGCAGATTCTCGACGACTATAACAGGGAAAACAATACCAGCATCAAGCCGGTAAATACCGAATGGTTCGCCAATCTTGACGCTGCCGAACCTTTTACCGATCACAAAGTCCCTGTTCACCACGACTGGACTGCAAGGAATATCTATGAACAAGCTCTGAATTTTCGTCAGATCCGATGGTTTTACGCATTGAACGCAGCTTCTGCCATTTTGGATTTCATGTCCCTGGGCGGCTCCTTTCATCTTGCTAATTTTAACAACTGCGCCAACACCTGGGGTGGCAATATAATCGAATGCAGTAAAGAAGGTGTCTGGAAGTCTCCTGCCGGTGAAGTCTTTAAGTTTTATAAAAACTTTACCGATAAATACCCCTTAAAATGTGAGGTGAAAAGTTATAACAAGTTAGTTAAAGTACAAGCCTGTGAGACCAGTACGGGCGTCGTGGTCAATGTGGTGAATATAGGCGAACATGGTGCCGATCTGATACTGGCTATGCCAGCCAAATATAAACCTGAAAACATGGAGACCCTTTATGCTCCAGATAAATTAAGCAGGACGTACCTTGATCATTCTGAAATTAAATATGAAAAAATAGAAATTAAAAATACCCACACAATAAATATCAAACCTTTGTCAGTAAATAGAATTGTCTACCCGAAAACAAGTTTAAAATAGTTTTGACATGCAATTAATAATGTATATTCGGGCCTTGCAACTAACGTTCGGCTTTGAGTTTTTGGGGATAATTGGCTCTGATAATTACATCTCTTGGTAAAGAAAAGGAATTGCCTTATCTTTCATCCCATTAACAGAATGGCTTTGGAACAGTTTCTATTCATACCAATTGGTAAACTGGTTCAATCACCCAACCAGGGTGGATTGTTAACCGGATCGGCAATAAAACAACCATCCCTTCGAATTAAACAATTCAATTATTCAGCTTGTTAAAAATCTTCAACATATTGAAAATCTTAATATTAATATTTTCCTTCATATTTCTATATGCTGGTTCTCTTATTGGACAAAAGGTTTCAGACTTCTATGATATCAAATTCCAGAAATTATCCACTGACAATGTCTTGCCATCAAACATTAT
>JAPLDV010000433.1 GCA_026391235.1 Bacteroidia bacterium
AGCCTTGAGCCTTGAGCCTTGCATTACTTCCCTATGGGGCACACTGCCACGCAGATTCCGCACACCCGCGCATCCATCTGTAAACGTGTCCGGCCGAATTCGGCGCATTGGCGGCGGCATTTGAATGCATCGAAGAACTCATCACGGTCAACCGTTATGTCCCAAAGCTTTCCATTGGCTGCTCCGGCCGGACAAGCATAAACGCACAGGTTGCAGGTACCGCAGCGGCTTTTATTGATCGGCCGGGAGGTTGCCTTTAGAGGTGTGCTGGTCAGGATCGTAACCAATCGCAGCCGCGGGCCGAATTTGTTGCTGATGAAAAGATCGGTTTTTCCTATCCAGCCGAGTCCTGCACGGGTGGCTGCCATTTTATGTGATAACGGGGTGCGCAGTGTTTTTTCGTAAATGGTATCCAGCTGGTCTGTGGTAACCGAAGGTTCAACCAGCCGGGTTTCAATTCCAAGGGCATTAAGATCTTCTGAGATCGACTGGCTTAAGGCGGACAGATCTGCATTCATACTGCGATAATGGGCAAAATACTCCATGGTAGGCCCTTCAGTAATCGATTCAACGATCCGGGGATCAAGCAGTTTGCCGATGCTGATCGCATACCTGAATTCACCGGACTCTTTCTCCAGGAGACCGGTAAGATCAGCGAATCCATAAATGAAGTCAGTTGCGGGAACCAGGTGGTGAAGCAAAATGGAGTCAATCTTCTTCTGCATGTTGATTTAAGCTTTAACCTTACTTACCAAACGTAACAATATATGTACCTTTCCCTCCAATTAGCGCGAAGCGCATAATTAGTGAGGCGTTAGCCGAACCAATTAGCGAGCGTTAGCGAGCATAGTAAGCGACCGCAGGGAGCATATTAAACTTTTATAAATTTATTGAATCAAAGTAACATAATCCAAACCTATGAAGCCAATAAAACTCCTTTCAGGCTTATCGCTTTTAATCCTGCTTCTGACCAATTGCAGCGGGCTCAGCGAACTGCCCACTTCCTGGGGAAACAACGCCAGCTCTCCGGATGTTAAGCCTACCGGGTTTAATCCGGATACGAAAACAGGGTGGATGAGTTATAACGACAGTACCCACCTCTATTTTGCATTAAGCTTTTTTGATCCAAGGGTTCAAACCCGGGTTCTTAGTTCCGGCATGACCGTTTTCATTGATACAACGGGCAAAATTGAACATGGTAATCGGTGTACCCCTTAAATTCATCCAGCCTGCCGGATTGGTTGCTTTGGACAACATGGTTATCGGACTTCGTTTCGGACAGTCTCCAGCCGGTTCGGCCATGGAAGGCAGGCGTCCGCAGATATCCGGAGGCAGCCAGCAGCCGGTCAGCAGCGGCAGCGGTGCAGGATCCGGCGGTGGCGGCGGCGGCCGTGGCGGACGAGGTGGCGGCGGCCGGGGTGGCTCAGGCGGTGGCGGAGGCGGTAATGCCGGAGGTGGCCAAATGAACGCAGGCGGTGGCGGCGGTCAGGGTGGAATGGACAATTCGCCGGTGGAGTTTTGGTATAAGACAAAACTGGCCAAGAGATAAGGCACAAGGCACAAGGCTCAAGGCTCAAGGCACAAGGCTCAAGTAAGGATAAAGGATTAAGTAAAATCAAGGATTAAGGGCGGCCAGGGTCCCTGGGAGTGTTCAATTAACTGTGTCACTCTCATTTATTCTATTTTCAAAGTAAATACAAAGTTGGTTAAGAATCGATTGCCAGCCAAGAATTTTGGTTTTCCACCGATTTTGGAACTGCAGTGTAGCTAAGTAAACTAGCTTAAGCATAGCCATTTCAGAGGTAAAAGCTCCTTTGGATTTGGTCACTTTTCTGACCATTCGGTGATACCCCTCAACGGTGTTAGTCGTGTAAACGATCTTCCGGATGGCAGCTTCAAGAACCTCTTTGATCAGAGGGGTGAAAATCCCCTCTTTACCTGTTAAAGGTTTTCCGGATCGGATTTGCTTAGCAGCTTCTTTGCTAAACTCTTCCCAGTTAATTTGTTTTGCCATAACTTGTCAAATTTAGGGGTTCTAAATTTGACACAGTTAACTGAACACCCTCGGGTCCCTTCTTTCTTGATTTTGTTTTATTCTCCTTCAAACTTACTTGCGCCTTGAGCCTTGCGCCTTGAGCCTTGCGCCTTGAGCCTTGTGCCTTGAGCCTTGTGCCTTGAACCTTGAGCCTTACTTGCGCCTTGCGCCTTGAACCTTGAGCCTTATTTCAGCCAGTCCTCCATAACCTTCTTCTGCAGCACAGAAGGGTTTTCCATCAGTGTGATTTTGAAGCTCCTTTTGTTGATCGATTTATCCAGATGTGTGATCGCCGGTTCTTGCGGAGTAAGATCGATATTCAGACCGGCATAACCCAGATATTTAGCGTAATCTATTGCATTTGTAGTATATACATAATCAAATAATTCGGCCAGCGAACATCCGGCTGCCTTTTCACAGGCTTGCCTGAATTCCTGATCGGTAAAACCGCGGTTCTTCGATTTGTTATAGTCCTGATACAGCGAACGCATAACATCATCCAGGGAATTGACATTCTTCGATTCATAGCGTATTTTCAGATCAAGGAGCATCGCCAGGGTAGCACCCTTGTTGTAATAGTTGATGGTTACACTTTGAGAATTTTCATTCCGGTTGAAGAAAAGCATCCAGGTATCCCGACTGGCAAGTGCCACGGATTGGAACTCATGCCCGACGATATTTTCATGGGAACCGATGGTCTTTCCGGCATTCTCCAGAAAGCCGTCGCGGGTGAGAAAACCGGCCCGGTTTAAAATGATCTCTTCATAATAAGAAGTGCCTCCTTCCGAAAACCAAAGCATATTGGTGATGCACTCGCGGTCATAATCGAACGGACCGAGCACCACCGGCCGGATGGATTTCACGTTGTACAGGTGGAAATACTCATGGGCGATAAATCCGAGCAATCCCCGGTCCTTATCAGTGCCCTGATAATTAGACAAATCAGCAAATACGGCCATCGAATTCAGGTGCTCGAGCCCGCCCGGACCTTTATCCATGATGATAAAAGTGTAGTGCTTGTATGGGATTTCCCCGATAATGGAGGTCCCGGCTTCTATAATCCGCTCCAGGTCGGCAGTCAGCTTTAAACGATCACAACTACCCGGTTTCTCAATGGCAATACAGTGCGGAATCCCCTTGAATTCAAAGGTCAGAACTTCCTGGTTCCCCACCAGGATCGGGCAATCATATAAACGGTCGAAATCGGTTGCAGAAAAGGTATTCAGGGAACCCTTCACCGGATCGAGCCCGGTGGAAACCTGTTTCCATTCGCTGTATGGTTTTACGGTTACCGTCACCGGGTGATTCAGCTTTCCGGCAACATGCATGAACACGCCGGTTGGTGAAATAAAGCCGCGGTTCTCGGCCAGGTAAGGTTCGGCAACAGAGGCCCGGTTGGCGAACACATAATAACTGACCATCAGGGTTTTAACTCCTGCAGTTGTGATATGCCAGGTATTTTTGGCCGTTTTCTCCCAGGCCAGGGGCTTGTTGGCAGCATCCATGGCGTCGAATTCCACCACGTTTTTAGCCAGGTCCAATATCATGTAATACCCCGGCGTCCAGGCGGGCATTTTCAGATCGACCGATTCACCAGTATTCCCGTCATACCTGAGTTCAACCTTATAGTAGTGACTGGCCGGCTGATCCATCGAAACCGTATAGGCCATTTTGCCTGCGGGCGGTTGAGCGTAGGATATCCCGGCTGCCAGGAGGAGAGTAACGATCAGGATCAGAGGGGGATAGAATGATTTTTTCATAAACAGGCGAATTGAGTTTGCCTGGGTAAAGGTAGAATTTTGAAGATAAATATTACCCACGGAGCGTTGTCACCCCCGCGAAGGCTAGGGCGAGGACCAGTTTTGAATTTTGAAGTGGGAAATTCGGGGATAGGGTGTCGGTCAGAACATATCCCCCGCCTTCAGCCCGCACTGCTTCTTCATCAGCAAACACCAATCCAGATCACCCATGTTGCTGTCGGCATTGTTGGTCCCGAAGGCAAATTTCACGCCGTGCTTTTTGGCGAGCTTAATGAATTTTTCAGATGGCAGCCGATACCGGTTGTTGATCTCGATGGCGATGTGATTTTTTACAGCAGCTTGTATTACTTTCAGCATTCGTTCGCGGGTCCAGAGCTGGTCATATTCAGCTGCGATGCAATCAGGCAGGAAGGTGGGATTCACATAGATATCAATGGGTTCTGTGCCGAGGATAGTTTCGATCCGGCTAACCAGATCATCCATGAAAAGCTGCTTATCGGGAACCGCTACCTCCTCTTTCATCCAGAGCCGCACCCGCTTGCCGGATGCATCGGTATAGGTCATAGCGTCGGTGAAGACATAATCGAACTTTGCGATCACGGCAGGCGAGAACATTTTCACCCATTCGCGCCCCTCGGCCTGCATGGCCAGTAAAAACGGCGAACCTTTCATCGATTCGAGCCAGGCGAGAGCAGCACTGTCGGTTTGCGTCGGAAAACCCAGACCGCAATTCAGGGCTATGCCATAACGGATGCCGGATTGCTTCGAATGCTCAACTGCTTTTTCAAAAGTAAGATCCCCTTTCAGATGAACGTGGTAATCAACAAGCGGGAAATCGGACTGGGCCTGAGCATTAAGACTAAGGCCAATAAATATCAGGTTGAAGATGATCGGTAGTGTTTTCATGGTATCCAAAGATGCAAATAAAAGTATTTCAACGCTGAATGGAGAGGTAAACGACAAGGTCCCGGCCTTCGCCGGGATGACAAGGCTCCGGGAAGGTATGACAGCCGGAACTATACCTTCCTTTCACTTTCCTCAAGGTAATTTTTCGCTTCATCAGGGGTTCCCAACAGGATCGCGAGCCACCTGGTTTTTTCATTTTGCTCCAGGATAATTTTTATCGCCATCGTGATGGGCACCGAAAGGATCATTCCCACGGTGCCAAATATCAATCCCCAGAAGAGCAGTGAAAGAAATACCACCAGCGTTGATAATCCCAGCCCCTTACCCATTATCCTGGGCTCAATGAAGTTGCCAACGACATTATAGATCACCATAAAAGCAGCGAGCGTCCACATGGCACCACCTATGCCCACCTGAACCAGCGCAAACACAAATGCCGGTATCGAGGCAATGATGGATCCGATATTCGGGATATAATTCATCAGGGCAGCAATCAGCGCCCAAAGCAGCGGATAATCTATTCCGATGATCAACAAGGCAATATAGATCAGGATTCCTACTGATATAGCCACCAAAGTTTTTATCCAGAGATATTGCCGGATATTTTTTGCAATGGTATAAAAATAATCTATGGATCTACCTGTTCCTGAGACCATTGCCCTTGCTTTTACCATGAAACTCCCGAATTCCATCAGGATAAACAGGATGATAAGGAAAACCAGGAAAGTTTTCCCCATCACGTTTAAAAGTCCGTTCACGGCATTGGCAGTAATGGAGAGGATCTTGGCCGGTTGAATAATGCCGGATAACAGATTCTCGGGAATTTTCAATCCTTGCTCATTTAGATACTGAATGACTGAGTTCCCCATCGTCGTCAGGGTCGTTTCATATTCACCCACATTGCTCGAAAATGATGACAGGGTTCCTCCGATGAGGAAGATAAATCCTGTAAAGATTAAAATCAATCCGGCCAAAACAATCAGAAACGCTGCCAATCGGGGGATTTTCCGGTTTTCGAGCCAGGCAATCGGTTGAGCACAGATAATGCTGATAAAGAGTGCCAGAAAAAATGGAGTGATGATAGATTTGGCATAAATCACTCCGGCGAAAATAATGACTAACGCAGCGACCGGCACGAGTGGAGAATTCCCCGACGACCCAACTTCTTTATTGTTCATCTGAGTATGTTTTAACTTTGGTTAAACATAACAAATTTTTTAAGGATATTTTAAAACAGGCTCAGTTGCTGGTTCTTATTGATTTCCATAACCGGCTCCGGCGGGGTATATTTTGCCCACGGACCATATTCTGAATTCATCCGCCGGATAAGAGTCCGTAAGGAATTTTTGTATGCCTCATCAGCATTGGCACCGTAATAGGTTCGGCTGATCTTCGGAAAGAGTTCCGGGAAATGCTTTTTCACCAGCTGAAGTAACGGCTCCTTTGTGTTGCCCCGCAAATGCAAAGTGCCGGGAAGGACCATGTTTACCCGATTTTTCGAGGCCAGTTCATAAATTCCCCGCAGGTTTTCCTCTGAATCCGTCAGATATGGGATTACCGGCATGACCAGCACACCGGTGCGGCAGCCAGCCGCACGAAAGGCTGATAGCATATTCAACCGGTCGGCCGTTTGGGCTGAACCTGGTTCAGTTATCCTGCGGATTCTCTCATCGAGCGTCGAAACAGAAACCAGGATGTCGACCTGCACGATTTGTGCCAATTCACTGATCAGATCGATATCCCTGAGAGGCAGGATTGATTTAGTGACGATGACCAGCGGGTTCCGATGCCTGATAAACCCCCGGATCACATCCGGCATCAGGCGATATTGCTCCTCAGCCGGCTGGTAGGCATCGGAAACACCACTCACGTTCACAGGCTCCCGGCACCAGCTCCTTTTCGAAAACTCCCGGTCGAGCAACTCAGCGATATTCTTCTTGACATAGATATCATGAAAGAAATCCGGATCATCCAGGTAACGGTGCGAATATCTGGCAAAACAGTATACGCAGCCATGACCGCACCCGCGATAAATATTTACATCCCAGTTGGTTGCAAACTTTTGGTCGTGATAATGAAGTGCCGATTTCGCCTGGATCTCTTTGATCATTTTTCAATCATATCGGTGCTTACAATATAATCTATTTTCGATGAACTTGTCATCCCGGCGAAGGCCGGGACCCCGTCCCTGACAACGAAATCCCGCAAGGGCTTTCTTTAAACCTCAGAGTAGTGTGACGAGATCCCGGCCTTCGCCGGGATGACAACGTTTGTTTTCGCAAAAAGTAGAGGAATTGGTTAATTTTATAGCAAATTCTTACCAATGAACAAATCATTTCTGATCACTATTACCCTCATCATCAGCACAGTACAACACTTAGCTGCCCAGCCTGCTTCCGATCTCACGCGGTATGTCAACCCACTGGCCGGAACCTACAAGATGGGGCACACTTTTCCTGGAGCATCGGTGCCCTTCGGATTTGTACAGCTTTCACCCGATACCGATACCGTCAGCTACGAACTGAACGGAAAATATAATGGTGAGGTGTATCGCTACTGCGCCGGATATCAGTATG
>JAPLDV010000738.1 GCA_026391235.1 Bacteroidia bacterium
GTATTAAAATCTAAAATTTAACATTCGTAGAGACGCATATATGCGTCTCTACCCCAGTGTCAATGGGTAACCTCGATATGGTATTTCCCGGACCCCAATTCCACCGCCGTTTCTTTTTCCCCTGATGATTCCTTATTGATCCAACCTGATGAAACTGATTTTGAATTGATCCTGATAAGCTCCTTCCTGCCCGACGGCAAGATTACCGTTGCCGAAGTATTTACCGGGATTTCAATATCCAGAGTGAACAGTTCCTTCCCCTTCTTCCAGTCTGTAGAAATTCGTCCGTAAATAGAATTATAGGATCCTTTCGCCCAGGTCAGGGTACCGCCCGGCTGGGGATGGATGATGAAATGTTTATACCCGGGATATTGATCATCGGGATTGATTCCGGCTATCACCCGGTACATCCACTCACCCACTGATCCGATGGAATAATGACAGAATGAATTCATTCCCGGATTCTGGAACCCCCTGCCTTTTACATAGCCATCCCACCGTTCCCAGATGGTGGTTGCCCACTGGTTGATCGAATATATCCAGGAAGGAAACCGCTCCGATTCCATCAGGGTGTAGGCAATGTCGTTCCGCCCCCTTTTGGTGAGTTCCTTCATTAACATGATGGTGGATATAAAACCGGTGGAGATCCGGTAATCATACTCTTCGATACACCTGACCAGATGTTTGAATGCCTGATCCTGTTTGCTTTCCGGAAGCAGGTCGAAATCGAGTGCGAGTGCATAAGCCGATTGGGTGTCCCCTTTAATCCTGCCCTCCCCATCGACAAATGCCTCGTTAAATTTCGTACGGATAGCCTCAAATAAAAGGAGATATTCTTTGGCATCCTTTTCATTGTTCAACACAGTGGCTATGCGGGAAAGGAGCCTGGCAGAATTGGCGAAAAAGGCAGTTGCAAAAACATCATTGGGAACCTGTCCGCGTTTATTGGAATAACCATCAGCAATGACAGTATTTGCATTCAGCCAGTCGCCATACATATTACCCACGTCATTCACCCAGATAAAATCAGGATTTTGTTTCCTGATATTCTCCAGGTACTTTTTCATTGCATCGTAATGCTGGCGCAGGACCTCCGTATCTCCGTAATTCTGGTACATCCGCCAGGGAACAATGACTCCGGCATCGGCCCAGGCGGGTGCATTGCTGAACCTGATGTCGGGTTTATTGGCATGCGGGGCGATATCCGGGAAAGTTCCCCTTACCGACTGGGCATCCCGGATATCTTTGATCCATTTGGTATAAAAAGCAGCCATATCCATGTTGAACATGCTGTTCTGGCAAAAAACCTGCGCATCGCCCATCCAGCCCATCCGCTCGTCTCTTTGAGGGCAATCAGTCGGGATACTGGTCATATTGTCGCGCTGGGTCCAGAGAATATTGCTCCATAACTGATTCAGTTTCGGGTTGGAGCACTCAAAGGAGCCGGTGACCTCAGGATCGGAGGAAATGGCAAGGGCCATGATCATCTCCTTGCCGGGGACCTCTTTTAATCCGGATATCTCGATATAACGGAATCCATGGTATGTAAAAACCGGCTCAAAAACATCTTGCCCACCGGAAAGAATATATTCATCTTCCTGAACAGCCGCCGCTAAATTCTTTGTGTAGAGCGAACCGTCATCATCCAGCATTTCGCCATGCCGGATCTTAACCAGATCCCCCATTTTTCCACTGATGGTAAGCCGGGTCCATCCGGTCAGGTTCTGTCCGAAATCCACGATATAGTTTTTCCCGAAAGGGGAAATGTTGACTGGCGAAACGTGTTTATACACCCGAACAGGCTCATTTTTCTGGCCTTCCAGATTCTTCTTAACATCCCGGTCGACATACGCCTTCTCCCACGAAGTATCATCGAAGTTGACATCCTGCCATCCAAGCAGTATGTTCCGGGCATCGATTTTCTGGCCCAGAAAATTGTCGGCTGAAATAATGAATCCTTTGGTGTTGATTTTCCAGGATTCATCGGTCGATACCACCTGATCCGTTCCATCCAGATAGCGGATAACCAGTTGGGCGATTAACCGCCTGTCGTTCCCGTACACCCCTCTCCGCGGATAATCGGCGTGCCATTTGGTCGGGCCGATCATACCCAGATACCAGCCATCACCCAAAATTGCTGATAGTGCATTATCACCGACTTTGAGACTTTTACTTACATCATACGCCTGATACTGAAGGCGTTTGTTGTAGTCGGTCCATTCGGGAGCCAGTACCTGATCCCCGATTTTTTTGCCATTGAGCCCGAGTTCATAATATCCCAATGCTGATACATACAGTGTGGCTTCACGAACTTCGGATTTTACGGTAAACTTTTTACGCAGCATCGGTGATGGGGGCGGCACGGGCCGGACATTTTTCAGGGCAGCCGTTTTTTTCGGATCATAATTATCGAGGTAATCTTTGTACGCCTTTTGCACCAGATCGGGCTTATCGCCGATCCAGTTTGCCATCCAATCCGATTCAGTTAATAAACCCATACCCCAGACGGCAGTATCGCTCCAGGGGGTGTAATCATTTTTGTCGTTCCAGATTTTTACCTTCCAATAGCACTTTTGGCCACTGGTTAACTTTTTTCCCTGGTAAACGATTTGTGCACTCGCATCGGATTCAATTTTACCGCTGTTCCAAAGGTCGGCCTCTGCTTCTGACAATTTCTCAACAGATGAAGCCACAAGTATTTGATATGCCTGCTGTTTTTGGTTGAAAACCTGATCTGACGCGGCCTCCATTTTCCAGCTCAGGCGAGGTGCCGGCACATCGATTCCCAATGGACTGGTCAGATATTCGCACTTCAGTCCGGTCAGTTTTATTTCCGTGCTTTCTGTTGAACAGGAGAAATGGGTAATCGGAAACAAGATTAAAATCGAAATAATGGTTAGTGTTTTCATGGGTTATTGTTGTTTAGCTATTATGGGTCAATTTAAAAAATCATTGTTGAATTTCAAATAATGACGGGCATTTGAATTCCTTGCGAACCACCTCGCCCCAACGGCCTACCGAGTACCCTGCTGCAGCGATCCACCACACCCCCCGGCCCCCACTCCCGCGCTCACTCCGCTCGCGCTCCGATAACCTCAGCAACAGTGAAATGTAGTGAGAATTCGAGAATTGTTCTGATTGAATTCCTTGATGGTAGAGATGTTTCTCGTCTTTATATTAGTACACAGCCATGCAGATGTCGACTCCCCCTCTCCCATGAACGGAGCGCCAGCGGAGTGAGCGCGGGAGAGGGGGCCGGGGGGTGAGGTGGATCGCGGTAGCAGGGAACTCAGCAGGCCGGGGGATAAGGTGGATCAAACAACCTGTCACGATAGGAGAATAATTCAAAAATGTGCTTCATGAATTTAATTGAATATCTGCATTATACTATCAAAGTATTCCCCCATTTTTTACTTTTCCCCCATCAGTTTAACCAGCACCGGCTCCACAGCCGTTACCCACGCCTCGGCCCCGGCTCCGTTCGGATGGATCAGGTCGGGCATCAGGTCGGTATTAATGGTTCCGTCGGGACGGAGGAAAACGTGGTTAATGTCGAGCCAGAACACCTGCTTGCCATCGGCCAGCTTCGCCGTCAGTTCTCCGGCCTTTAGTGTGGCTTCCATCGCTTTGGCGGATCGGTTGTACTTTCGATGATAAGGAGTTAGGTCGCCGGGACCCCCGCAGATAAAAATCCTCAGAATCAGAATTTTAGTAGTGGGATGGTGCAGTCTGATCAGATCCACAATGGCCTTTGTACCGGCAAATACCTCTTCGGCAGTATGGATCTTCGGGTAATGCTGGTCATCGAGATTGTTGGTGCCGATCAGGAGCACTGCAACCTTTGGTGAACGCTTCTGGTCGAGTTCCCCATTCTGCAGGTTCCACAGGATATTTTCCGTTCGATAGCCCGAATAGCCCAGGTTGATGGCATTCAGCGGTACAAGGTGCTTGTCCCACACTGCCTTCAGGGATTTCCACTCTTCCCCTCCTCCCTCCAGCGTTTCGGTGATGCTGTTTCCGATGAGGAACAGATCGTAATTTCCCGCGTTGACTGCAGCTACTTTTTCAGTGTGCCGGGGGCAGGGTGATGGAGCCGGGTAATCGGCATCGCCGGGTACAGGCGCTCTTTTACCGGCCACTTGTCCCGGTTTAGCCGGCAAACCTGCAGTTTGGGCATTTACTGGTAAACAAATTCCTCCAATCAGGAATAGCGATGCGATCAGAATGTTTCTCATGATAAAAAAACCGAAGATAACTTTATTGTGAATGCTGTTCAATTCGGTCATCTTGATATATATTCGTAAAGGTTTAAATCAGGATCCATTTATTAACAAACATCATGAAAAACAACAATCTGTTTCTTTCACTACTGGCCGGGCTCCTGCTGAGTGCCTGCGGGCCTGCCGGCAAAGAGTATCATGTGGCAGTAACCGGCAGCGATTCAAACGCCGGATCGGCCGGTGCGCCCTATAAAACCATCATGGCAGCCGCATCGGTGGCGCAGCCGGGTGATATCATCACTGTTCATGCAGGGGTTTACCGCGAACGTGTTACTCCGCCGCGGGGCGGAAATTCCGACAGCGAACGGATTACCTACCGTGCGGCTGCCGGAGAGCAGGTGGTGGTGAAGGGTTCGGAAGTGGTGAAGAACTGGGAGCGGGTGCAGGATGATACCTGGAAGACCGTGGTTTCAAACAGCCGGTTTGGGGACTTCAACCCGTTTGCCGACCTGATCCGGGGTGACTGGTTTGAGCCGCTGGGAAGGCCGCATCATACGGGTGCCGTTTATCTCGACGGGCACTGGCTCACCGAGGCACCGGCAGCCGATAGCGTTCTGAAACCGGTAGGCAAAACGCCTTTATGGTTTGCAGTTGCCGACTCATTGAAGGAGGGAAGCACAACCATCTGGGCACAGTTTCCGGGTACCGATCCAAACAGCCGGGAAGTTGAGGTTAATGTGCGGAAGGCAGTTTTCTATCCCGATAAAACAGGTCTCAACTACATTACCATCAGCGGTTTCACCATGGAACATGCCGCCACCAACTGGGCGCCACCCACCGCGGAGCAGGTCGGGCTCATCGGGACCAACTGGAGCAAGGGGTGGATCATCGAAAACAATACCGTGCGCTATTCCGTATGCACCGGCATCACGCTGGGCAAGCACGGCGACGAATTTGACAACACCTCGGCAAACTCGGCCGAAGGGTATGTCAAGACGATTGAGCGGGCCACTGCGCGGGGCTGGTCGCCGGAAAACATCGGTCACAATATCGTGCGCAACAACCATATTTCCAACTGCGAGCAGGCCGGGATCGTAGGTAGCATGGGCTGCGTGTTCAGCGTGGTCACCGGCAATGAGATCCACGACATCCATTTCCGGCAGCTCTTTACCGGAGCCGAGATGGCCGGCATCAAGTTTCACGGGGCGGTTGATGCCGTGATCAGCAATAACCATATCTACCGGTCGAACCGGGGTATCTGGCTCGACTGGATGGCTCAGGGAACGAGGGTCACAGGCAACCTGCTGCACGACAACGGTCCGAGCGAAGATATTTTCCTGGAGGTGAACCATGGGCCTTTCCTCATCGACAATAACCTCTTCCTTTCGAACAATGCCATCCTGGTTAACTCGCAAGGCGGGGCTTACGTGCACAACATCATTGCCGGTGGTATTTATGTGTATAATGGCGAAACGCGCCTGACGCCCCACCTCGGAGCCCATGATACCAGGGTGGTGGGTCTGGCTAAAAATGAGAGCGGCGATGAGCGTTATTACAACAATATCCTGATCGGGAAGGCCAGCCTGGACCAGTACGACAAGACTGTTTTACCGGTTTACATGGATGGTAACGTGTACCTCAACGGGGCCAGGCCGGGTAAGGCAGAGCCCTACCCGCTTCTGCTGCCTGATTACAATCCCGGGTTGAAGCTTACGCAAAATCAAGGTGGCTGGTATTTCGAGATGAAACTCGATCCGAAATGGAGTGACCAGCAGGTCCGCAAGCTTGTCACCACGGAATTGCTCGGGTTTGCCAAAGTTCCCGACCTGCCGTATGAACAATTTGATGGCAAGCCTTACCGGCTCAATCTTGACTGGTTTGGCGAGAAGCGGGATGCTGCCAGGCCGTTCCCGGGGCCATTTGAAGCGAAGACATTTGAAGGAGGGGCGGTGAAAGTTTGGTAAGCTCCTCTGGGGGTTGGGCAAAAAAGTCAATCATGGATTTCAAAAGCGAGATGAGATGATTGTTGCCACTAACTATATTGGCTGTACAAAAATTTAGCCCTGATAGATGATCCTGATATGTTGTCCCCACATTTAGAGGCTGTGAAATAATGGAAAATCATTAGTGATCCTGACACGTTGCCCCCAAATTTATTTGGGGGATTATGTTGATCCACAAAACCTTATGGACTTTAGTCCAAATTCTAATATTATCCCCCGGCTGAAGCTGGGGGCAACATAAAATGCAATGGGATCTGACGGACAATGCCCATTCTTACAACTTAATATTCAAAGGCCCTTTCCCGTCCCATTTTTTTACGATCGGAGCTTCCCCTTGCCGGCTGATGTTTACAATTGTTTTTGTGCCTTCCCTTTTTACCCCGATATCGAAAGTATTTCCGAAAGCGGTAATTTTATTCAATGCCATTTCGTTCCAACCCTCAGGCAATTTGGGAGATATTGAAAATGACCGCAAACCCGTGGGCCGCAAACCGAACAGGCCTTCGGTAAGGACCCTGCAATACAATGCCGATTCTCCTGAAAGTTGTTTCTGATCTCCTTCAGGATAAGCCTCTACCGGGTACGGCACGTGAACCCCCAGCAGCCTTCGTTCCGAGTATTTTTTCAGATAGTCCAGGGCCTTACCGGTTTCGCCGGCAGCAAATACACCGCGGAGCCCGTACAGAGTTGAGCGGTCCCAGAAGGTTTTATCGCCGGCCTGCGTGGCCAGTCCGTCGACGGTCCACAACCGCGGTGAGAACAAGGCATCCACGGTTCCGGCCTTGCGTTCATAAATGCCAACCGTCAGCGGCATGCAGATCCAGGAACGCAAAACATCATTTTCCTTATAATACCGGTAAGTATCATACCCTTCCACCTTTGCCCCGAAAAAGTGCTCTATGGAAGACCGAAGACTTGCCGCTTGCTTTGAATAGCTGTCCGACAGCTGTTTCGGCTTACCCAGCTCTTTGCACAACATGGAAGCCGACAGGAGGGCATCATAATAAAGGCTGCTGGTGCACAGGTTGGCCTTTCCGGCCGGAAAACGACCCTCCAGCTCATCGCTGTCGGAATTCACCACCCCTTCACTGTTTATTTTCCGGCGGCTGAACTCCAGGCACCATTCGATCAGCGGCCATAGCTCCGTGGCAATAGCCCTATCGCCCGAAGCCAGGGCAAAACGGGAGGCCCCGTAGGCAATCATGGCCTGGTCGCCCCGATCGCCGGCTCCGTCCCAGAAATCGATCCCCTCGGCAATGATCGAGCTGGGTATCGGTTTAAAACCAGGGTTCATGAATTTCGCGAACCAGCGGTAGGCATTCAGGGCGGCCTCCACTCCCAGGTTGTAGCCGGCATAGCCATACCAGGGGCCGGTATACTCGGCCTGGTCATTGGCCCAGATAGCAGCATGATAGCGGAATCCACCCGGGGAATTGATATATCCGTTTTTCGTTTTATAAATGCTTTCTCCAGCCCGCATTTTGGCAAAAGCAAAAGCAGTATTCAAAACCGGATCCGGAGTGATCAGCTGCATCGGCTCTTTGATATCATTTATCCGCTTAATCCGCTTGCTGACTTCATCATTAAGGTTAATTTTTACCAGTGATTCGCCCTTTTTAACTGCCTGGTAAACAATGGCAAAAATAGCGGAATCGCCGGGCTGCAAAGTTTTCACCCCATCGTTCAGGGTGTAGGCGAAAACCGAATGAGGCCCACCGGTACTGTGGAGTGTATCGATCCTGATTTCCCTCATGTTATACTCCATCGAAACATTGCAGGATCGGCTGTCGGAATTGATCAACACATACTTCTCAATGGCGGCAGGCAAGTCAGCAGATGGCAACAAGGTCCTTTTCAATATCAGTTTATTGGATATCCGCGCCCGGTCGATTTTTTCTAAGCTACTGGTTATCAGCATGATGCCACTTTGGTTAATCAATATCACTTTTTCAGATAATCCCTGGTTCAGATAGCCATTGATGAGGCTGGGCTTAAGCGGGGTCATGTCCAGGAAGAACCGCGGAAGATCATTGTCGGTAAAGCTGACCATCAGGGTTCCGTGGGTATCGTTGGGTTTCAGGCGGAAGGTGGGGAACATCACCGTGCGTAAAAGCTTGGGGTTCTGTAAGCTGTCGACCACATAATAAACCCATAGCGACACCTTTTCGCCGCTCATTTCGATGTGATCAAAATGGGGATCATCCGGGCGGATGGTCCATTCGATGCTGCCGTTTTTCATAATACTCCAGCGGTTGCCACTCTCCTGAGCAAGTGTTAAAGCCGGCACCAGCAGCGCCAAACTCAATACCAAAAAGTTCATTCTATTTCTTCCAAAAGTGTTCAATCTCTTCCAGCGTCCTGCCTTTGGTTTCCGGTACCATCTTCCACATGAAGAATGCTGCAAGCAAACCCATTACGGCATAGATCCAATAAGCAAAACCGTGGTGAAACAGATTTGTCAGGGTGGTACTGTTATTCATCATTGGAAAGGTCCAGGAAACGATCAGGTTCGATATCCACATGGCACCAACTGCAAAAGCCATCGCCCTTCCCCGCACATTATTCGGAAAAAGTTCCGAAAGCAAAACCCATGTAACCGGTCCCCAGGAAAAGGCAAAACAGCCGACATAACCCAGCATGGCAATCATTGCCATGATGCCCAGTTTATCAAAATAGAAGGATAAACCGAGCATCAGCATAAAGAAAGCCATCCCGAGCGCCCCGATGACCTGCAACTGCTTTCTTCCGAACCGGTCGACGGTATAGATTGCCAGCACCGTAAAGGAGAGGTTGATGATACCGACAATTATTGTTTGCATAAGCGAAACATTGGTACCGGAGCCCATATTCTTAAAAATTTCGGGGGCATAATACAGCACAACATTAATTCCTATAAATTGCTGAAATACAGCAAGTAAGATCCCGACAGCAATTACAAGGAATCCATAGCTGAATAATTTCCCGGATGTTGATGAAAGTGTCCCTTTAATCTCGTTCATGATGGTTGCGGCGATTGACGGGCCGTTGATCCGGGTCAGGATGCGGAGTGCCTCCTCATCTTTATTTTTCATGGCCAGGAACCGGGGTGTTTCCGGAACAAATAACAGCAGCACCAAAAACAGAACGGCAGGAAATGCCTCAGAGGCAAACATCCAGCGCCATCCAATCTGGTTGATCCAGCTGTCATCTCCCTGACGGGCGATGCTATAGTTCACGAAATACACGATGAGCATTCCGAAAATAATAGCAAACTGGTTCCAGGAAACCAGCTTGCCACGGATTTTTGCCGGAGATATCTCGGCGATATACATTGGGGAGAGCATCGAGGCCAATCCGACTCCTATGCCTCCGATGATCCGGTATACGATAAAATGCACCATAAAGGTATGGTCAGCCGTTCCGACCGGTCTGAAGAACATCTCCGGCATGGCAGAACCAATGGCGGAAATCAGGAATAAAACTGCTGCCAGGATGAGGCCCCGTTTTCGTCCAAGTTTCAGGCTCACCAAACCACCGCTTAGCCCTCCGATAATGCATCCGATTAGCGCCGATGAAACTAAAAATCCGTGCCAGGAATTGGCTACTGTTTCTGACCAGTTATGCGGATTGATAAACACTTCTTTAAGTGAACTTACCGTTCCCGAAATGACTGCTGTATCGTATCCGAAAAGCAGACCACCCAGGGTGGCCACGAATGTTATGGCAGAAATATACCACAAACGGCCACCTGAATTTTTACGTAATGGATTCGAATTTTGCATTATCTGGTTGAAAAATTATTTATAAACTCCGGCAGCACGGGTAATGTAACGGACCATTTTTGTTCTGGCATCCATATCCGGTATATCGACCATCCGGGTTGTTCCCGAAGCAGGCGAAAAATACTTATTCTAAATTGATTGGAATACTTCAAATCTTTTTTATTTATAGCTTTATGGCTATCGTCAGTCTGGGGGCGATCCCCACTGGGAGCACTCTTCACTCTGGAGGCAAACTGCGAAGCATGATTAGACACTATTCAACCGCGATCGTACGAAAACCCTGCCCGGAGATGGTGGATGGAATAACATCTGCCAAACTGGGAAAACCAGATTTTGTGAGGGCTCTGGAGCAACATCAACATTATGTGGAGGCATTGGAGCAGTGCGGGTTACAGGTGACCGTACTGAAAGGCGACAACCGGTTTCCGGATTCAGTGTTTATCGAGGACGTTGCGCTGTGCACACCAGCATGTGCCATCATAACCAATCCGGGTGCGGAGCCAAGGAATGGTGAAACAGCAGGGATGAAGGAGGTTTTGTCAAAATTTTATCAGGCTATTGAAGAGATCAGATCACCGGGGACTCTCGAGGCGGGCGACGTGATGATGGCATCCTGGAAAAGCATGGAATGAGCGGATCAATGGTTCCTTTACATCAAGTGCTGCACCTGAAAACCGGCATGTCTTATCTGGAACGGAATAACCTGCTGGTAACTGCAGAGTTTGTCGATTTTCCTGATTTCGAAAAGTTTAACAGGATTGAAGTGCCTTCCTTAGAAGCTTATGCGGCCAATTCATTATGGATCAATGGGACTGTACTGGTTCCAAAAGGATTCCCGGAAACACAATGGAAGATCGAACAAGCAGGATATCCTATAATTGAAATTGATGTTTCAGAATTCCAGAAATTGGACGGGGGGCTCAGTTGCCTGTCGCTCAGGTTCTAACCTGATTAATTCACAAACTTTACGGACTGTGCACACGCAGTCTTCGATGCCTATTCTGAAAATCCGGATAATGAATTGATTGATACCGTAACCGGTGGCAATAGTCGCATACCTGTTTTGAATTTGAGAACGTTACCTTTGGAACAGTAAGCAGTAAAGGAAAAGATGAAAGAACAAAAGTTAGCTGCGATTAATGATTTGACTTCACCATTGTTCAGGATCATGGCGATTCAGAATGACCTGGAGCCGCAATGGAGGCAGTACGATAATAATATTTGTGCCTTTCATATTGGTAATGGCTTCATATTGAGCGTGGGCCATAACCTGAGACTGGAGGCAACCATGTTCAAGTCGATTGACGAGGACCGTTATCAATCAGAAATTATCCCCAAACTTAATGCTCCTGAACTGCAGCATTTTGAACATATACTGGTGGCTGTTCAGGGGAGCGGCAAGAGATATCTGAAGATAAATAATCCAAATGATGTGCCTGCGTTTGTCGCTGCATTAAAGCGGATCAATTTTGATACCCGGTGGGTGGCCATGTATCAGAAGCAAATCGCAAAACCCTATTTGTTAATCCAGCAGCGGGGACCGGTTTTTTACAACAATCAGGAGGTGCATAGCCGGTTTAATCCCTTGCTCACCTTTGTTGACCCCAATTCCGGCCGGCAGTCATACCTTATTGAGATTGTACTGGTTGATGCCTGGTATGAGGAGGATGTGGCTCTTTACAAGATCGTAAATACGCATCAAAGCATCATTGATACCATTCCCCGGTTTGAAATCGACAGTGAAATTTATGATGTTTCAAACGGTGACTATTTCTGTGTTCAGACTGCCCCATCCGACCTGAATCCTGGACGCATGATCAATGAAGCGAATATTGAGGGGCTCGTTGATCAGTACACTCCATTCAAGGATAGTTTTGGCGGCAATTACAATCTTCAGGGGCTTAGGTATCTGATCAAGGGTTATTTCCGGTTTGGTTCATCCGGTGCACCGTATATTAAATTCGATACAGCCTCCCAAACTTTTAAAGTAAATGCGGTACAAAGCGAAGCCTGCCCGATCCAGTTGGAGATCAAGAGTAGCAGGATGGGTAATTTTCAGTTCATCAATGCAATAGCTACGCCGCTTGCCAACGTTATCGACCGGATAAAACGGCACCTGCTCATCGGGTGATTTCCAGTTGTAAATCCTTTCCTATATTTGCCGCCAACAAAAATTGTGATTATGACAATGAAATTGAACTTCATGCTTTCTTTATCAGTTAGTTTGATACTTGTTGCTCCGGAGGCACTCAATGCCCAGAAGAATCTAACCCCGGCCGATAAGAACTGGCCACAATGGCGCGGACCGGCAGAAACCGGGGCAACGCTTGTTGGCAATCCTCCGGTTGAGTTCAGCGAAACAAAAAATATCAAATGGAAAACCGAGATTCCCGGTAAAGGTCATGCTACTCCGATTATCCGGGGTGACCAGATCATAGTGTTAACTGCTGTTGCAACTGATAAAAAGCCTGCTCAGGGAGAGGTTAAACAGGAAGCCGGAAGAATGGGGCCACCATCCAGCGCGACAGAGTTTATTCATAAATTTCAGGTGATTTCTGTTGACCGGATAACCGGTAAAATTCAATGGGAACGCACCGTTATGGAAGAGATCCCTCTTGAACGCACGCATAACCTGGGAAGCTGGGCCTCCAATTCTCCGGTTACCGATGGAGAAAATATTTACGCTTATTTTGGATCCCGCGGTTTGCATTGTCTGGATTTTAAAGGGAACGTTTTGTGGGACCGTGATTTCGGACAAATGGAAATTGTTATGAGTTTTGGTGAAGGCAGTTCGCCTTCGATTTATAAGGATAAAATTGTGGTGGTGTGGGATCATGAGGCCGGATCATTTATCTGTGCAGTGGATAAGAAGACAGGAAAAGATGTTTGGAAGGTTGACCGGGATGAAAAATCCTCCTGGGCAAGTCCGCTGATCGTTGAAATTAACGGCAAAACACAGGTGATCACCGCCGCAACCAATAAAGTCCGCAGCTATGATTTTGAAACCGGGAAGCTGATCTGGGAATGTTCAGGATTAACGAGAAACGTGATTCCGAACCCGGTTTACGCGGAAGGTATTTTGTATGTCATGAGCGGATACCGGGGGAATGCCCTGATAGCCATCAATCTGGCAAAAGCAAAAGGAAATATTACCGATACTGACGTTATCCTTTGGAAATATAATCAGGATACACCATACACACCAAGCCCGGTGTTGATGGATGGGAAACTTTATTTTCTTAAGGCTAATAATGGTACAATCAGCTGCCTCGATGCCAAGGACGGAAAGGTTAACTATATCAATGAGAAACTCGATGGAATTGTGAATATTTATTCATCTCCAACCGGTGCCGGCGGACATCTTTATATCGCCGCCGATGGTATTATAGATGTGATCAAGGCTGGTCCGGCATTTGCACTCCTGTCGAGCAATAAGCTCGATGATACCTTTCACGCATCACCGGTTGTTATTGGTAATGATCTCTATTTGAGGGGTTTTAAGTACCTCTACTGTATTTCGGCAGAATAAACGGAATTAAATAAATTATATTATGACATTATTTATGACTTTCGTCATAGATTTAACATTTTTTTGAATGTCCATATAAAGGAGTTAATGTCTTGAATTTGTTGTATTTACGACAGAATTTAAACCCTGATTACGGGCCAAATGGCTGTCCAAACACCTAAATCTGCCCGGTATAGCGCAACAATGAATATCTTTGCGCGTTATTATCTTACCAAATGAAGAAGTCGACGCATAGGATTTATATATCAGTAATGGTTACCGTAGTGATAGTATCGGTGATCGTTCTGACTTATATCGGATTCAATTATTATGGGATCAATCTGGAGGAACGGTTTTTTCATCCGAAAAACGAAGTCCTGAAACCAAGCGGATACCTTGGCCATGGCTTTGGTATTGCAGGATCTGCCATGATAATCATAGGGCTCTTTTCCTATATGGCAAGAAAAAGATTCAGGAGATTTTCCAGACTTGGATATCTGAAGCACTGGTTGGAATTCCATATTTTTTTATGCATCCTGGGGCCGGTTTTTGTATTATTCCACACAACTTTCAAGTTTGGAGGAATCGTCGCAGTCAGTTTCTGGAGCATGGTAGCCGTGGTATTAAGCGGTGTAATCGGGCGTTTTATATATATTCAGATTCCCAGATCGGTGGAGGGACGGGAATTGAGCCTGAATGAAATCAACGTAATGAAAAATGAGGGAAATATTTCCGGACTGCTACCGGATGCATTTATAAACCGGCCTGATTACTCCGGCAAGAGTTTTTTTGCGAGATTGGTCAGTGGATATAAATATGACAATGCAATTTTTAATGAATTAAGAAAGGATCTTAAAAAACAAAATCTTACACGGGCAAATTATCAACGTGCATCTAACCTGCTGAGAAATGAAATCAAATTAAACCGGAAAATTGATATGCTGGTTTCGATGCGAAATCTGATGGAATACTGGCATGTCGCCCATCTGCCGTTTGCACTGGCTATGCTGGTTGTAATGCTTATACACGTTGCAGTCGTAATTACTTTGGGATATAGATGGATATTTTGAAAATATGGAAGTATTAATCGAGAAGGTTGCAACTTATTCAGTAGTAATAATTTTTATCGGGATTCTGCTTTTTATTTATCTCAGGAAACAAAGGCGGGAATCCAGAATTGTAGATGAGAAAATAAAGCTATCCAAAGAGGAAGGAATTCATGAACCGGTTTCGCTTCATCCGGTAGTTGATGTGAATTCATGCATCAGAACAGGGGCCTGTATTAGTGCTTGTCCGGAAAAGGATATTCTGGGAATCAGAAACGGCAAGGCAACCATTATTAATGCTTCGCATTGCGTGGGTCACGGTGCCTGTTTTCATGCATGCCCTGTTGAGGCCATCACTCTTTGCATCGGTACTGAAAAACGCGGGGTTGACCTGCCACATGTAAATCAGCAATTTGAATCGAATGTCACTGGTATCTATATTGCCGGGGAAATCGGTGGCATGGGTTTAATCAAGAACGCGGTTGAACAGGGCAGGCAGGCGGTGGAAAATCTTGTTAAAACAATTGACAAAAGCACATCTGCGGATTATGATTTGATTATTGTCGGGGCAGGACCTGCTGGTATTTCCGCTTCGCTTACGGCAAAAAAGCATAATCTTAAAGTACTGACTCTTGAACAGGATACTTTAGGTGGCACAGTTTTCAATTTCCCACGATCCAAAATTATTATGACTTCTCCGATGGATCTCCCATTGCATGGCAAGGTCAGATTGATCGAAACCAGTAAATTGGAACTGCTGAATTTGTGGCTAGGGGTACTAAGCAAGAATAATATTTCCATTGTACAAAATACCAAAGTTGAATCTATTGTATCGCAATCAGGATGTTTTTCTATTGGAACTTCAACCTGCGAGAATTTTTCAACAAAAAAAGTTTTGTTAGCCATCGGAAGGAGAGGATCACCCCGAAAGTTAAATATCCCGGGAGAGGAGCTGGAGAAGGTGGCTTACAGGCTTCTGGAACCGGAAATCATTGAGGGTAAAAGGGTTGTTGTGGTTGGCGGTGGGGATTCTGCCATAGAATCGGCTTTGCAGCTGATGGAAATGAATACCGTTCATCTTGCTTACCGGGGCGATGTATTCGGAAGAATAAAACCAAAAAACAATGAAAAAATAAAAAAAGCGATAGCAGACCATACTATTACTGTAATGTTTAATACGAATCTGACTTCCATCGAAAAAGATTTCGTTTATTATACCGGAAAAGATTCTGATCAAAATACTAAATTGGAAAATGATTTAGTTTATATTCTGGCCGGGGGAGAGCTGCCTGCCCAATTTCTCGAAAAATCAGGAATACAAATCACCCGAAAATTCGGCGAAGCAATTCTCAAACATGAGAAATAGAGGGAATTATATTAGAATTGGATTTATCATGAATTATTCATGGTATTTTCCTGTTTTATTATTGTTTCTTTTAATGGTGACCGGAAATTCTATTGCGCAAATTTCACCTGGTGTATTGACGAAAGCACATTCTAATCTGGAAGGTTTATCTAATTGCAGCAAATGCCATGAGGTAGGCAAAAAGGTGACCTCCGCGAAATGCCTGGAATGTCACAAGGAGATTAAGGAACTAATCGATTTAAACAAAGGATATCATTCATCTGCAGAAGTTAAAAACAGAAATTGTTTTTCCTGTCATAATGAGCACCATGGATTGAATTTTAGAATTGTCCGGTTCGACACATTGAAATTTGATCATCGGGAAGCACGTTTCGATCTAATCGGAAAACATAATAAGCTGGCCTGCAAATCCTGTCATAAAACCGAATTTATCAAGGTCAAAAATACTCAGAAAACGACCGAAATGTCTTATCTTGGCTTAGGAACAACATGTTTGGATTGCCATGCTGATTACCATCAGCAAACATTATCAACCAACTGCCTCAACTGTCATAATAATGACTCATTTAAATCTGTACCTGGGTTTGATCACAAAAAGACCAAATATCCCTTACTGGGCAAGCACCAATCGGTTGACTGTGCCAAATGTCATAAGGTTACGGATCAAGATGGTATAAAATATCAGAAATTCTCGGGTATTACCTATTCCAATTGTACTGATTGCCACAAAGATGTTCACGAAAATAAATTCGGGAGCGATTGTAAAAAATGTCATAATGAGGAATCCTTTAATAAGGTTGCCGGATTGAATGTATTTAATCATAATAAAACTGACTATCCGCTCGAAGGCAAGCATCAGAGGGTTGAGTGCAAATCCTGCCATAAACAATCCCTGACTGCCAAGCTGAAATTTAATCTTTGCACCGATTGCCATAAGGATTATCACAAAGGCCAGTTGAAAAAGCCGGGAGTTACTGCTGACTGCAAGGATTGCCATACGCTTGAAGGATTTACTACCAGCTATTTTACTATCGAACGTCATAATAAAGGTGGATTCCTGCTGGAAGGGGCCCATTTAGCAACGCCCTGTTATTCCTGCCATAAAAAGGGAAATGATTGGGTTTTTAAAGATTTGGAAAAGAGATGCGTCGATTGCCACGAAAATATTCATCAAAATTATATTACTGAGAAATTCTTCCGGAACCAAAGTTGCGAAAGTTGTCATTCAGTGACAGCCTGGAGCAGGGTTCAGTTTGATCACAACAGCACAGACTTCAGGCTGACCGGAAAACACGCAGAAACCAGTTGCAAAAAATGTCATTTTAAGGAAAATCCGGGCGGAACGGTAAGACAGAAATTTTCTGATCTGAAAGGCCGGTGCCTGGATTGCCATACCGATGCTCATAACAATCAATTCGATACCACCGGATTGGCTTCCTGTACCCGGTGCCATAATTATGACAGATGGAAACCTGTTCAGTTCAATCATGACAGTACCAGATTTAAACTCGACGGCAGTCACAAAGACGTTGCCTGTGTTAAGTGCCATAAGGAGATTTCCGATGGCAGCGAGAGATGTATTCAAAACAAATTCGAGGACATAAAATGCTCAAGATGTCATATACACTAAGCCCGAATTGTCACGAACATAATAGGACAATCATGGATTGTAAGCACCAGGGGAGATCCGGGTATTCCTACAATAGAATAGTCTGTTATTCCTGTCAAAATAAGTAATTGTATAATAATAAGTTATAGATTGTGTTTAAGAGATTCATAATTATTTTAATCGTTTTATCCGTTTAAGATCAGTTAAACGCACAGGATTCCCATTCTTTGCTGGCAGGAAAAGTTTCCTATATTACTACTCAGAATATTTATGTGAAATTTTCAAATACTGAAAAAATTCATGCCGGAGATACCATTTTTCATCAGGTTGACAATAAATTAGTTCCTCTCTTCATTGTCGAAAATATTTCGTCGGTTTCTTGTGTTGGAAAACTAATTGATAAATCCGGGGTAAAAATCGATGATGAGGTAATTGTGAATGTACCGGATAAACCAGAACCGGCGAAAGTGAAAGCTGCCAATTCAGTTGACTTGCCGACAGCACCCGATTTGCAAAAGCAAGAGTCGGATTCAGCCGGAAAGGTTGTCGCAGTGAAACGGCAGCAGAATATTCAGGGTTCTTTATCTGTTTCTTCCTATTCGAATTTATCGAATACCTCATTGGATAATTCTCAAAGAATGAGATATACTTTTTCACTAAGGGCATCCAACCTGGCAAAATCAAGATTTTCAACAGAAAGTTATATCTCATTTTCGCATAAAATAAATAATTGGGCTGAGGTTCGGCAAAATGTGTTTAATGCTTTAAAAATATATAGTCTTGCCATTAAGTATGATATAAGTAAAAACTCGAATATTTCCTTGGGCAGGAAGGTTAACCCCAGTCTGTCAAATATTGGGGCTGTGGATGGAATACAGGCGGAAACGACTGTCGGACAATTCACCATGGGAGCAGTTGCCGGCTCACGGCCAAATGATGCCGACTATAATATAAATTTCAGTCTGCATGAGTATGGAGCTTTCATCGGTCATAATGTGTCGACAAAAGTAGGCAGGATGCAAAGTTCAGCTGCATTTTTTGAGCAAAGAAACGGCGGAATCACCGACCGCCGGTTTGCTTATTTCCAACACGATAACTCCTTGCTGAAAAACCTGTACTTGTTTTCTTCGTGCGAACTGGATTTGTACAAAGTGGTTGAAGGAATTTCTAAAAATCAGTTAACGCTCACAAGTTTATATTTATCGCTTCGATATAAAGTATTTAAACAATTGTCACTATTTGCTTCTTATGATGCAAGGAAAAACGTAATCTATTATGAAACGTATAAAAGCTTTGCTGATCGATTGCTTGAAGATGCCACTCGTCAGGGATTGCAATTTAGGATAAACTATCGTCCCGGAAATCAGGTAAGTATGGGTGTTAATGCAGGATATCGCTTCCGTGATAAGGATCTGAATCCAAATGAAAACCTGAATGGATTTATTTCTTTTAACCGGATTCCTTGGATTAAGACATCTGCTACACTGACGGCAAATTTATTGAAAACCAGTTATCTTGAGGGAAAGATTGTTGGAATTAGATTATCCAGGGATATTATTCCCGGAAAATTATTCAGTGACTTTAATTATCAGTTTATTGATTATAATTTTATAAATTCCAATACAACGCTTGTTCAGAATATTGCCCAGGCGAACTTGTCCTGGCAGTTTAAGAATAAAATGTCTTTTTCATTGGATTATGAGCTGACAATGGAAAAAACCACTAATTATCATCGGATTTATATTAGTTTTAATAAAAGATTCTAAATTTAAATCATAAAAATGTTTTGATATGAAAGTATTTATTGGAGTTCTTTTAGCAGTAATTGTAGGGGCTTTTGTTTTTAAACTTGTAAGGGATAAGAACGCAGGAGGCGAATCAGCCGGGAAGCAAGGAACGGAAGTGGGTGCAGCCCAACCTGGGTCTGAAGTCATGCACAATACTACGGTGGAAGAAGTGCTACAAGCATCCTCCTACACCTATTTGAGGGTTAAAGAGGGCCAGGCTGAATACTGGATTGCTACGGTGAAGAATGATGTAGCTGTCGGTAGCAAATATTCATTTGGGAATGCGCTGGAGATGACTAATTTTAAGAGCAAGGAACTTGACAGAACATTTAGCACCATTTATTTTGTCAGCGAAAATGCCGATCAGGCTGCCAGCCAACAGAACGGCCAAATGGCCCCCACCACGATGGGACGACCTAAAGTGGAATTGAAAACGGATGCAGTTATCCAGCAGTCGGCAGGAGGAATTTCCATTGCTGAATTGTATAAAAACCGGAGCAGCTATGCCAACAAAAAGGTTAAGGTGAAGGGTAAAGTGGCGAAAGTAAATAATGAGGTAATGGATAGAAACTGGGTTCATATCCAGGATGGAACCAATGATTCGGGGAATTTTGATTTGACAGTTACTACACTCGACCAGGCGAAAATTGATGATATTGTTGAATTTGAAGGAACTATCATTTTAAACAAGGATTTTGGTGCAGGTTATGTTTACGAACTGATCATGGAAGGCGGAGTTATAAGGAAATAAATTATGCACAAGCTGTCATTTACGCTAAGCTTTTTACTGTGGATTACAGTTCTTTATGGACAGTCTCCCCATGGGGAAAGTTTAAAATTCGATTGTTCTTATTGCCACACCACCAACGGGTGGAAGGTGGACAGGAATAGTATGTCGTTTAACCATGACAGCACCAGTTATAATCTTGTTGGGCAGCATAGTCTGGTCAATTGCAGATTGTGCCACAAGTCCCTGGAATTTTCGGCAGTGAAAAATGAGTGCAAAGATTGTCACGATGATCTGCACGAGAATACATTGGGGCCGGATTGTGCAAAATGCCATACCCCAAAATCCTGGATCGTTGAAAACATTAGTGAAATTCACCGGCAAAGCAGGTTTCCGCTTACGGGAGCCCATCAGATAGTTGATTGCACGGCTTGCCATAAATCGGGTTCCATGCGGCGGTTCGATCCTATCGGGATTGAATGTGTCAACTGTCATCAAAAGAATTACCAGTCGACAACCAAACCCAATCACCTGGCAGCGGGTTATTCCACTGATTGTGTTCAATGCCATAAAGCCGGATCAGCAGGATGGGTTGCTGAAAACATTGAGCATGGCTTTTTCCCGCTGACCGGGGGCCATGCCATCAGCTGCACACTTTGCCATGTATCAGGTGGATACACAAAGATTCCGACGGATTGCTATTCCTGCCATAAAGAGGATTTCAATTCCACCACTGCCATCAACCACCAACAGCTCAATCTTTCAACCAATTGCATTGAGTGCCATACCACCAGTCCAAAATGGAAACCGGCGAAATTTGCGGAACATGAAACACGATTTTTCCCAGTGTATTCCGGAAGTCATGCGAATACGTGGACCAATTGTACCGATTGTCACAACCAAACTGGTAATTATACCTTATTCACCTGCGTCGATTGCCATGATCATGCTAAAGCGCGAATGGATGACAGCCACAAGGAGACCAATGGATATCAGTATAACAGTATCGCCTGTTTTACCTGCCACCCCAGGGGAGATAAAGAGACCGGTTTTAATCATGCAAAAACTAATTTTCCTTTGACCGGATCTCACAAAACCACCGATTGCAGTCGTTGTCATGCCAATGGGTTTGCCGGGACTGCAACGGATTGCAACTCCTGTCATAAAGCAAAATTTGACCAGGCTCAGGAACCTGTGCATTCCACGGCCGGTATCCCAACGCAATGCGAACCCTGCCACAATACAACAGCATGGAAACCTTCAACATTTAATCATACCACTACTGGATTTGAATTAATCGGTGGGCACTCTAAGGTAATCCAATGCTCTGATTGCCATAAGGGAACAGTGGTGGATACCAAAGCCGACTGTATTTCCTGCCATCAGGTTCAGTACAACGGTGCGAAGGATCATAAGACCCAGGCTTATCCGGTTAACTGTAAGCTTTGCCACAACTCCGATAATTGGAATAATGCCAATTTCAATCATGCCCTGACCGGCTTTCCGCTGACCGGTGCCCATACAACCGCTTTATGTGCCAAATGCCATACCAACGGTTATGCCGGTACGCCGACGGACTGCAGTTCCTGCCATACCACTAATTTTACAGCATCACAGAATCCGAATCATGTTGCAGCAGGGATACCGAAACTTTGCGAAACCTGCCACAATACGACCGCCTGGAAACCATCCAATTTTAATCATACGACCACGGGCTTTGCCTTGACCGGCGGGCATGCGGTGATCGCCCAATGCTCCCAGTGCCATAAGGGAACCGTGCTGAATACCAGGATGGACTGCATTTCCTGTCACCAGGTTCAGTACGACGGTGCGAAGGATCATAAGGACCAGGCCTATCCGCTGGACTGCAAGATGTGCCACAATGCAAATAATTGGCTCAACGCATCCTTTAACCATTCAACA
>JAPLDV010000857.1 GCA_026391235.1 Bacteroidia bacterium
ATTTCTTTTTTGATTGGCGGCGGAGGAATAAAGGAGAAAACATGCGTTAACCTTAAAGTTGGGGGAAAGATCGTGCTGACCGCCACCGGAAGAAATCAGGAACAACTGGTGCCCGTTGTATGGGACGTGAAAGGATTTAAAGGAAAAACGGCTGTTCTGGAGATTGTTGACAATGAAACAGGCGGGTGGGGGCATATTAGTGTGGATCAGATCGTTTTTTCTGATAATCCTTCCATTGATCCAACATCTGTATCTACTGAAGATCAGATATTTGAAGAATTTGAAGGGTCAACCTATGGTTCGTGGACAGTTTCGGCTGCGGCGGGTTGTGCTGCTACATGCGATCCGGAAGCTTCCATCGTTGAAAGATATTACAAACCCTGGTATTCAGCGAAGTTTGATGGAATAGGCGCTTTGCAGGATTATTGGATTGCCAACTACGATAAGTTGAAATCTGGGAGCGAGGCTTTCCGTGATGCCTTCTATTCCAGTACATTGGCTCCGGAAGTCATGGAAGCCATCGGGGCAAATCTTACGATACTTAAATCGCCTACCGTTCTGCGGGATACCAATGGAAAACTCTGGGCCTGGGAAGGTTGCAGCGATAATTCGGGTTGCTGTGCCGGCAGCTGCACGCATGTATGGAACTATGCACAGGCGATCCCGCACCTTTTCCCGGAACTCGAGCGTTCGCTCCGTTCGACCGAGTTCACCGTCAGTCAGAATTCTGCAGGCCACCAGACCTTCCGCGCCAACCTTCCCATAAATGAACCCCAGCATGGTTTTCATGCTGCATCCGACGGGCAGCTCGGGGGTATCATGAAAGTGTATCGCGACTGGCGCATCAGCGGAGATAATGACTGGTTATCAAATATTTATCCGTTTGTCAAACAGAGCCTGGATTACTGTATCAAGACCTGGGATCCCGACCATACCGGGGTTTTGGTTGAACCGCATCATAATACTTACGATATCGAGTTCTGGGGGCCCGACGGCATGTGCTCAAGCTTTTACCTGGGTGCGATAACCTCTTTTATCGAGATGAGTAAATTCATGCAAAAACCGGTTCCCGAATATGAATCGATGCTGGCAAAAGGCAAGGCTTTCATGGAAAAGGATCTGTTCAACGGTGAATATTTCATTCAGAAAATCAGGTGGAACGATCTCCGTGCTGCTGACCCGACCAAAGGCTTATCGGCGGCTATCTCAGCAGATGAATCTCAGAATCTGCTGATTAAGGAAGGTCCGAAATACCAGTATGGCACGGGTTGCCTTTCCGATGGCATCATGGGCATGTGGTTGGCATCTTCTTCGGGATTGCCCGAAATCATTGATAATGACAAGGTGTCGAGCCATCTGAAATCGATTTATAAATACAATTTTAAAACCGATCTCACTGATCATGATAATCCCCAGCGCCCGACTTATGCTCTTGGAAAAGAGGGCGGGCTGCTGTTGTGCACCTGGCCGAAGGGGGGGCAGTTATCCCTGCCGTTTGTTTACAGCAACGAGGTGTGGACCGGTATTGAATACCAGGTTGCCGGCCATCTGATGATGAAAGGTGAGGTGGAGAAAGGTATGGATATCGTCAGGGCCTGCCGGCAGCGTTATGATGGAAGCGTAAGGAATCCGTTCGATGAATATGAATGCGGACACTGGTATGCCCGGGCACTCTCGAGCTACGGATTATTGCAGGGATTGACCGGTATACGCTATGATGCCGTTGAACGTGTCCTTTACATGGATTCCAGGATTGGCAACAATTTCACCAGCTTTATTTCAACCGAAACCGGATTCGGAAATGCCGGCATGAAAAACGGTGTTCCGTTTGTCGAAGTTAAAATGGGCAAGATTCCGTATGAAAGAATTGTAGTCAGGTAAAAAGAGATATTTTTGGGGTTCAAATTAGGAACAACTATGGGAAGAGCATACGAATATCGTAAAGCACGCATGTTTAAGCGCTGGGGCAGCATGTCGAAAACATTTACCCGGATCTCTAAAGAAATTATTATTTGTGTAAAGGCCAGCGGACCGGATCCCGGGTCAAATTCAAGGCTTCGCGTTCTGATGCAGAATGCCAGGGCAGCCAATATGCCTAAAGACACCGTTTTAGGGTCAATTAAGAAAGCAGCAGGAAAAGATCAGGCTGACATAAAGGAGTTCGTATACGAAGGATATGCACCGCACGGGATAGCTGTTTTAGTTGAAACAGCTTCGGATAACCATACCAGGACGGTGGCCAACGTGAGGAGCCATTTCAACCGCACCGGTGGTGCCCTGGGTACCTCCGGAAGTGTGGGTTTCCTTTTTGAACACAAGTGTATCTTTAAGGTCAAGGGAAAACCTGACCTTGATCTGGAAGAGCTTGAGCTTTCGATGATCGATGAGGGTGCTCAGGAGATCTTTGCCGAAGACGATAACATTATCATATTGGGCGAGTTCGAAGATTTCGGAACCATTCAGAAGTATCTCGAGGATAACTCCTTTGAG
>JAPLDV010000918.1 GCA_026391235.1 Bacteroidia bacterium
TGTCGTATTCGAATCCGGGGAGAACGGAGGGCATAATTCAGAATTATATTGTAGGGACGCATATTTGCGTCGTTACAATCAAAAATACAGAACTTTAGAATCCAAATGCTGGTATGAAAGGATTATTTTCAGAAACCAGAAGACGCATATATGCAAGACGCATGTATGCAAGACGCATGTATGCGTCTCTACATATCTACATAACCGCGACACGCATCACGTTTCCTGTGTCACGCTTCACGATATTTTTCCTACCTTTGCCCCCACTATGAACTTCGTTATCGATGCAGGCAATACGCTGATTAAGACGGCGGTATATAACCCGGCCGGTCTTGTTATTGTTGAAACACATACAGATTGGTCGGCCGAGGCGATTACTAAAACGATTGACCGGCATCCGGAGATCCTTTCCTGTCTGATTTGTGCGACACGAGATGTTCCCGTCTGGCTCCCCGGTTTGATTCAAGGGAGGAACATCCGGTACCAGGAGTTGACTCACCTTCTTGCTTTGCCGATCGAGATCGGATATGAAACACCGGAAACGTTGGGCAAGGACAGGATAGCAGCAGCTGCGGGTGCGGCTGACCTTTTCCCCGGCCATAATGTTTTGGCCATTGATGCAGGAACCGCCTTAACAATCGACCTGATTACTGATAAAGGTTTATTTGTTGGTGGCAATATTTCCCCCGGCATGCGGATGCGATTTGCTGCTCTTCATCAGCAAACCTTTAGTCTGCCGGATATTGTGCCTTCCGAAGAGGTTCCGCTGATCGGTAAAAACACCCGCGAAGCTATACTGGCCGGCGTAGTGAACGGTTTAATCTACGAGATTGACAACTCAATCAACTCGCTGAAAAACAAATACAACGATTTGCACCTTATTATGACCGGCGGCGATGCCCGCTACTTGTCGGGCCGGTTAAAAAACACGATATTTGTGGAGGAAAACTTGGTTTTAACCGGATTGAACGCTATTTTGCGCAACTTTTCGTTATAAGCTTTAAAGTGATCCCGAAAATGAGCATAAAGAAACGATTTGCGAACATTTTGCAGTTGGTGCTTATTGCACTGCTGCTGCTGCCAGGCCTGACAGATCTGCCTGCGCAGAATCTTTCCACATCCCCCTATTCAAGATTCGGGATCGGCGACCTCGTTAACCGGTCGACCGGCAGAAGCCAGGCCATGGGCGGCCTCTCCTGCGGTCTCCGGTCGGGCACCAACCTTAACCTTCTCAACCCGGCCAGCCTCAGTGGGATCGATACTTTGAATTTTGTTTTCGAACTTGCCGCTTTTGAAAAAGCAACCCGTTTCCAAACCTCCGATCTCGAGAAAACCGTCAATAACATGGGATTTTCATATCTGGCCATGGGCTTTCCGATAAACAAATGGTTGAAAGCCAGTTTGGGCATCCTCCCATTAAGCAATGTCGGATATTCGATGACAGCCTTGGAATCCCGTCCGGAAATGGGTATCATACAATACAACTTCGAGGGTAGCGGGGGTTTAAGCCAGTTCTTTATTTCAAGCTCTGTTTCACCAACCCCATACCTCTCACTTGGAGCAACATTTTCATATTATTTCGGGCCGATCAACCATTCGAGCAGTCTGGTAATACCACCCGATTCACTCTTCTTCAGTACACGCATTGAACAAATAGCAAACATCGGCGACGTTAACCTCAGCTACGGCGCACAGGTTAATCTCCCCCTTAAAAACGACTATTTCGTCAACTTTGGTGGAACTTTCCAGGGTACAGCCAACCTGAAAGCTCAGTCACGCACCATGAAAACCCGTTATACCACCGGAGTGACCGATACTCTCGTGTATTTCGAAGATCCGGCTAGCACGGTGTCCCTGCCGATGGGCTGGGCATCGGGATTCACCATCGGCAAGAAAAATAAATTTACTGCCGGATTTGATTACCGAACCCAAAACTGGTCGAAATCAGAATTTCTTGGCACTAAAGATTCCATGGCCAACAGCCATGATTATATTGTTGGCCTCGAATTTATTCCGAATGCCTACTCCTTCGGGTTCGTTACCGCGCTGGTTTCCGCTATTCCCAATCTTATCTCCAGTTTCATGGATACCAGCTAAATGATCTTGGCATCACTTTTGGTGCAGGGTTTCCGATACTCGACAGGACCAAGAGACCTTTCAGAACCCAGTCTTCCCTGAACATAATCCTGGAACTGGGTCAGCGCGGAACCCTTAAAACCCCCAAGGACAATTTGATCCGTGAAAGATTCGGGTCTTTGACACTGCAATTATCATTACACGATTATTGGTTTATTAAACCGAAGTACGATTAAAAAACGAGGACTGATCATGAAAGCGAGAATTTTAGCTTTGACAATGGGATGTATGGCGATGGCCGGGGGCTTGCTGGCCCAAAATACAGACAAAATGGGCAGCGACCCCGATGCCTGCGCAAAATACC
>JAPLDV010000039.1 GCA_026391235.1 Bacteroidia bacterium
ATTCAGACTCTGTTCCCGGTTTGATTTTTCCCGGCCAGGCGGCAATCATGGGAACCCTGATTCCGCCTTCATGCACAAATCCTTTACCCCAGCCATAGGTAGTGACAAAGGGTGCAAAAGAATTAAACCAGGCTGGATCGCATCCGGCATTATAGGCATAACCGTTGTCGCTTGAAAAAATAATGAGCGTGTTTTCGTATTGCCCGGTCTCTTTGAGCTTTTTGATCAGCTGGCCAACCTGAAAATCCAGGTACGAAACCATTGCCGCATAGGTGGCATGCGGATATCTTGCCGGGAAATAACCTTCTTTTCCGAGATATGGCTTCTCATCGCCGAATTTTGCAACATACTTATCCACCCATTCCATGGGAGCCTGTAAAGCCAGGTGGGGCAGGGTGGAGGCGAAATACAGAAAGAATGGCTGATTGCTCCGGTTTTCGATAAACCGGCCGGCCTCATCGATGAACAGTGCCGGTGAGTATTCCTTTTGGGTAAAAATGGCATAACTCAACAGGTCGAGCGTATCGGCACCCTTCGCCAGTTTGGTTCCCGGGACAACAAGATCATTGTTCAGGATTACTTTTTCTTCGTTTCTCCACAGATGTTTCGGATAGTAAGTATGAGCCTGGCGCTGGCAATTATACCCGAAAAAGAAATCAAAGCCCTGCTTATTCGGAGTGCCTTCGCTATTGGGTGCACCGAGACCCCATTTACCCACGATGCCGGTTCGGTATCCTGCCGTTTTAAGATATTCCGCGAGGGTTTTCAGGCTGTCCGCTATGGGATATTGTCCTTCCAGGTTCGGATCATTTTCCGCTTTGGCGAAATTCCAGACATCTCCCCGCTCGCCCCATTCATGATTACCCCTGATGTAGGAATGGCCCGAATGCTGACCGGTCAGTAAAACGCACCTCGAAGGCGCGCTCACCGGGCTTCCGCAATAATGCTGGGTAAAGCGCATGCCATTTCGCGCGAGCAAATCCAGATTGGGTGTTTCAATCAGTTTCTGACCGTATGCGCCGATCTCGGTATAGCCCAGATCATCAGCCAATATATATATGATGTTGGGCTTATCCTTGGCGAAACCCGGAATCCCGGCAAGGACTGAAGATAAAAGGAGGGGGAGGGCTTTCATAATATGCTAACATGCTAATGTGCTAATATGCTAATATGCTAATGGGTTAATATGCTAATATGCTAATGTAAAGATTCGCTGATACGAACTTCTTGCTTATCAATAATTTAATATCCCTGATCAAACTAAAATAAACCCGTTTCCTTCTACAATTAATTCTATTGACTAAAATAAAGTTTTCAAATGTCAGAGGCTTGACATATAAGTACATTCTTAAATTAGCATATCAGCATATTAACCCATTAGCATATTATCTCCCGGATGACCACCGAAGCCAGATAGCAACCAAACACGGGAGGCATATAGCTGATCGTACCTACCGTTGACCTTTTATTCAGTTCACCGTCGGTGAGGACAATTGTTTCGGGATTTACCTTTTCAGGTGAAAAAACCACCTTCAGGCCGGTATACACTCCAAGCGCATGCAACCGCTTTCGTAAAATGCTGGCAAGTTGACAGTTATAAGATTCCGAAAGGTCGGATATCTGAACCTGCATCGGATCAAATTTGCCACCCGATCCCATGGAACTGACTATTCTCAAGCCCTTTGAAACAGAATGAAAAATCAGGAAAACTTTAGGTGACAAGGTATCAATGGCATCAATCACATAATCAAATCTCCCGCTGAGAATCTCAATCATCCTTTCATCGCGTATGTACTCATCATGAACAGTGAGTTCCAGGTCGGGTTGGGTAATCCTTCAACACTGGTTAATGCAATCAATTGCCGGTTGCGGTTGGTGGCATGGATTTTATCGCCATCCACAATAGTCATTTTACCAACTCCCGACCGGCAGAGCATTTCGGCGGCATAGGCTCCAACCCCGCCGAGCCCGACTACCAAGATATGTGCCTGCCGGAGTTTCGAAAGTTTCTCGTTGCCAAGAAGAAGTTCAGTCCGTTCCAGCCATTCGGGATGTATCATGAATTCCAAATACTTTTTCGAAATTGGAGGCCAGGCAAGATTGCATTCTTTCCAAAGATAGCTTTTTGATCCTTGATGCCGCGTCGTAGATATCTTCAATCGGACGCCGGCCTTCGTCTGATTCAAGAAAAAAGCGGTTGTCAGGGGTGTTTCTCAGGATTTCGGAGAGAACCGGGTTGAATGATAAAAGGCTTTCCCCGAAGGAAAGATAAAACCCCATGTCCACAAGTTTTGCGGCTATGTGGATTTTACCCCGGAAACCGTGAATGATCCACGGGACTTTCGGGCTCAGTTCGGTTTTCAGCGACATGATTTCGTGCCAGGCCCGTACACAATGTATGATCAGCGGTTTTTGCCTTAATTCGGCAAGCCCGGCGTGTTGCGTGAAAAGCAGTGCCTGCGACCTGACAGGTGCCCCTTTCAGGCGGTCGATCCCGCATTCACCGATGGCAATTACCTGTGGCAGTGAGGCTGCCTGATCGCTTGATTTTTTATCCATGCTCACCCTGTCACTGTCCCATGGATGAACCCCAAAAGAAAACAGCCCTTCACGCGGAATATCCAAAGTGGGCCCCTTGATCAGTATATTCCTGATACTGATCAAATCCGGACGGTGCGGGGAATCCTGGTGCGAATGGATATCGATGAACATCTGTTCCATCATGAAATTCCACCCTATAACCTCTTCACATAAACAACCTTATCGTCGCCATCATTATAAAAATCTTCAAACCGTGCTTTTTCAATGTAATTATTCTTCAGATAGAAAGCCCGGGTAGGCTCATATTTGGGAAGATAGGAGGTTTCAACGTAAATCGTTTTTCCACCGGATGCCGCGATAGCTTTCTCGACTTCACGGAGTACGATCTTTCCGATGCCCTGGCCACGATAATCCTCATGGGTCGCGATCCAATACAGGTCGTAGCTGTACAGAGTGCAGGGAATGAGTCCAAAGCAAGCATAGGCAACTGTGCGGCCATCCGCCTCAACAAATACAAAATCATATCCGCTTTCCCGGCCCTTTTCCAGGCCTTCAGCCACGAGCTCTACTGCCACAGGTACTTCATCCGGGCGGAAAAAGCCGGATGAGATAACTATTTCCTCAACAGCTGCCGGATCCGAGGCCATGACTTCTGACCTTACGGATAGATTTTTCGCTTTGGTTTTCATCGATCGTTAAGAATTCGTTGTACTACCTCAGTAAATGAATAGCCGCTACGGAGGGCGGCATTATAGAATCCTGAATCAGGCGAAATACATGGATTAGCATTGATTTCAAGCACGTATGGCTGATTATCCTGATCGATCCGGAAATCTATACGGGCATACCCTTTAAGATTGAAAGCCGACCAGCATTGGTAGCAAATCACTTTCATCTGTTCAAGCAGGGGCTGGTCTGATTCCGGAAGGTCGAACGTCCGCATGGTATTCCGATATTCAAAGGTGTTTTCATCCCATTTAGCTGCGTAACCCATAATCGATGGTTTTCCGGCCGGGAAGTCTTTATATATCATTTCGGCTGGTGAAAGCACTTCCGGACCATTGGGCCCGCCAAACACCGACAGGTTAAATTCCCGGCCGGTTATGAACTCTTCGATAAAGAAATGATCACCCCATCGGTTTCGGAACATTTCGAGAATGCCAGTATCTGCGCCATTAATGACGTTCTCATCATTGATTCCGACCGAAGCATCCTCACGCGAAGGTTTCACTATATATTGCCTGGCCGGATCAAGATTAAAAGAATCCTTAGCTGTCCACCACTGTGGAGTTGGAATTCCCATGCCCTTCATTAACTTCTTTGCCAATGGTTTCTGAGTGGTCAGGAACATGGCATCCGAAGGGTTGCCGGTCATTGGATAATTCAGGCTTTCCGACAGTGCCGGAATAAAATACACCAATCCGCCGCTGTTGTTCAAACTTTCGACCAGGTTAAATGCGATCCCCCCAGGTTCGCTCATCAGCTTATCGATTAAAGAGTTGAGGTTTGAATCCACGAATTCTCTTTCATGAACCAGACCCAATTCATCCAGGCTCTTTTCAACGGCTTCCACCTGATCGATAACATCCATCTCATCTATGGTGGGCTGGTCCGACAGGCGGTTTATCAGGATAATTATCTTGTTCATTTGACTTTTATTTTTTTTATTGCCGAAAACATAATCCGTTGAATCAGTTCAGTATATGATATTCCGTTCATTCTGCTGAGCATGGGAAGATCGGAATAGGTGGGGTTCATTCCTGCCAATGGATTGACCTCTATGAAATTGGGCATCCCGTTGGAATCACAGCGTAGGTCGACTCGTCCGCCATCTTCGCAATGCAGGACAATCCAGGCAGCCAGTGCGACCTTTTCGCAGGCGGCGGCCATTTCACCGCCGGCGAGCTCATACCGGCATCGTTCGCGCCACTCTTCCTTATTGGTGTAGGAATAAACTCCGGGTTCGGCCTTGTCGGTAAGCAGTACCTCCATAACGCCGGTTACTGCTGACTGAGCGTCTGTGCCGGTGATTCCGACGGTAAATTCACGTCCGCCGAGGTATGTTTCAACCAGCACCGGCTGATGAAACCGGTCAAGCAAATAGAGGCAGCGGGTATTAAGTGCTTCAGGATCATTTATAATGGATTCGCCGGAAATCCCTTTGCCGGTACCTTCGGCCACAGGCTTTACAAAAAGGGGGTAGGGCAGGCTGACCTTCGGTATATCTCCGGGCATTGTCACCACGGCAAAGTCGGCCGTTGGGATACCTGCATCACGTATTATCCTCTTGGTCATACCTTTATCGAGGGTGAGGGACAGGACAAGAGGGTTGGAAAAGACGTATGGGATAGTAAAAGCATCCAGCAGTGCCGGCACCTGAGCCTCCCTGCCGATGCCATAAAACCCTTCGCAGATGTTGAATACCATATCCCAGCGGCGCCCGGCCAGCAGGGCTTCCATTAGCGACCGGAGATGTCCGATCCTTTCGGTTTGATGACCCAGGTTATGAAGGGCATTTTCGATACCGGCTATTGTTTCAAACGTATCGAATTCTGCAGCATCTTCCTCGCTGAATCCCATTAAAAGGTAATCCTCGCGAAGGTCGTAGGTAATTCCGATTGTCATGTTGGGAAATCAGCTAGATATAATCCGGGAAGCGATAAGTTTTACCCTCATAATTTTTGATGATCAGATCATCACCTTCGCGACCGACCACATAATCAGGCAGCAGCGGAATCTTTCCGCCGCCACCGGGAGCATCGATCACAAAATGCGGGATGGCATATCCGGATGTAAATCCTCTGAGATTACGGATGATTTCCAGCCCTGATTCAAGCGGTGTCCGGAAGTGAGCGGAGCCGGGTATCGGATCACATTGATAGAGGTAGTATGGTTTTACCCTGATTCTCAATAACTCATGCGCCAGCTTTTTGAAAACGGAAGCGTCATCATTGATCCCTTTCAGCAAAACTGTCTGACTGCCGAGCGGAATACCCGCATCGGCCAGGCGGTTGCAGGCGTCGATCACCTCCGGAGTTATTTCATCCGGATGGGTAAAGTGGATGCTCAGGAACAGAGGATGGTATTTCTTTAGCATTTTCACCAGATCGCGGGTGATTCGCTGGGGCATTACCACTGGAACCTTAGTCCCGATGCGGATAATCTCTACATGAGGAATTTCATGAAGTTTTTCCAACAGATACTCGATCCGGCTATCGCTGAGTGTAAGCGGATCACCTCCAGAAAGAAGGACATCGCGGACTTCCGTATGTTCCCTAATGTAATCGATTGCCTTATCCCATTCTAACTGACTGGAATGAACCTTATCCTGCTTCGAAACCATGTGCGTCCGGGTACAATAGCGGCAAAAAGCAGAGCAGAAATTCGTTACCAGGAATAGAACGCGATCGGGATAGCGGTGAACAATAAGCGGAACGGGGCTGTCATGCGTTTCACTTAACGGATCTTCAACCTCTCCTGGAGATATATTTAATTCGAGGGCCACTGGTACAACGGTACGGCGCAATGATTGTGATGCATCATCAGGATCCAGCAAACTGGCGTAATATGGAGTGATCCTCACCGGAAGGTTTTTACCATAAGCTTTTGAATTTAATTCCTGGTTGGAAAGACCCAGGAAAGAATTCAGCTGGTCAAGCGATGTGAAACTATTCCGCACCTGCCATTGCCAGTTGTTCCAGTCACTTATACCGGAACCTGGGAAATGCCTGGTTAGAAATTCAACTGACCTTAGGCTGACAGTAAAAACGGTGCTGGGTGCTGCTTGAATAGTCAGATGGACATTTTGCCTGATATCAG